>NZ_SRLW01000075.1:0-36983 GCF_006518215.1 Myxococcus sp. AB025B | reverse complement strand
GCGTGGTACAACCGCCGTCGCAGGCACTCCGCACTCGGCTATGTCAGCCCCGAGGAGTACGAGCGGAACGCCTCAACCCGAAGTGCGGCAGCTTAACGAACCTGTCCACGAAATCGGGGCAAGCCCATCCCGTCGGGTGTCCGGACTCAGGTGGGCGTACCGCATCGTCATGTCGAGCGTGGCGTGCCCATCAGATCCTGGATGACCTTCATGGGGATGCCCCTCATCGTGAGGTGGCTGCCGTAGGTGTGGCGCAGCTCGTGCCAACTGATGGTGCCCTTCTCGCGGGTAACGCCCACGGCTTCAGCGTGGTGATGAGCAGGGGGGCCACCTCGACTTCGTCGGCGAGCTGTCCCTGGCGGAGGCATCGTCCGATAGTCTGTTCCCGCGCGGCGCCGTCGGCGGGCGGTTTCACGAACAGCATCCGTGAGAGTATCGTCAGATTCCTCCCCGTCCCGTGGGCGCGTAGAGACGCGACGATGGACCGCTTCCCTCTCTCCCGGGGGATGGTCGCCGATGCCTCCGGCCCGTCGCCGTAGTACGGCACGCCCGTGGCCTTCGCGATGCGCTCGCCCAGTTCCGGAAACTCGTCGACCCACACGATTCCCGGAGGTCCCTTGCGTCGTGCCCACTTCGCCGCGTGCTGCACAATGAAGTCACTCAGCCACATGGCCTCCGTGACGTGGACGACGCGCTTGTGAACCTGGCCCCAGGCGGGCCAGGACGCCGCGCGCCACGTTGGAAGCTCCCCGTCGTAGGGGCGGGGACTGGTGGGCACGAAGCGCGGCACGTACGAGCAGCCCCGGGGAGTCCAGGTACTCGGCGGGGCGCTTGAGGCGCTCGCGCAGCTCCCGATGGAACTCCTGTCGGCGTGAGAATCAGCGAAGAATCAGCTCGGGGTCCTGCGACACTCCCTGAATGGTCGGGTAACGCCAGCGGTGGAAGAAGCCGCTCGCGAGCTGACGCGCAAATGACACGTTGCAACTCGTCCATGAACTCCTCGCCACTGGGGCCTTACCCGCCGAGTGCCGTTTGGATGTGGGCGAGTAGCCCGTCGGGGACCTCGCCGGGGTCGATGATCAGCGGCATGTCGACGGCGCTCTCGTCCGTGGTCACGCCATCCACGCGTCACGCCCGCTCTTGTTGCTGCGCCACTCACTCCCCATGGAGCCGATGCCTGCGGGCGGGGCGGTGACGATGGTGTCGACAGTGTTGGAGGCGAGGAGGTCCCCGACCCGCGCGGCGTCCTCGACGAAGAGCGCCGCACGGCCGGTCAACAAGTTATTGAGCATGCCCCCTGAATGGGTGCGGATTCCAGGTGTGATTCAGGGCTTACAGTTCGGCCAGTTCAGGCAGGCACGCGGTGACTTGAGGGACGGTAAGCCGGCAGACGCCGACAAGACCACCGCGGTGCGCCTCCCGCTGGAGCCAGGAGGCGCACCGCCCGAACGTCAGTACACCACCACCGAGCCGTAGACGCTGGTGCCGTTCGTGTAGGCCACCAAGGCGCCGCCGTTCGACGGGAGCGCCGCGACGGCTGGCACCGAGCCCGGCCCGATGGTCCTGGCGTCCGTGGGCTGAATCACCGTGGCCCCCACCAGCATCCGGTCCAGCTGGATGTTGCCCGTCCCTCGCTGAGAGACGATGTAGCCGTTGCCAAGCGCGTCGGCGTCAATCGAGCGCACGGGCCCCGGAGGGACGTCATTGGGGAGCCCCGTCACCTGGGTGCTCGTCCCTGGCGCGGACATCGGGATGACGTCCACGTTGTCGTCCCCGAAGGCGCCCGTGGTGTAGATGAAGCCGTTGGAGCCCGTCCAGTCCGAGAAGAACGCCTGCCCCGGCGGTGAGCTCTGGGGACCGAAGGTGGTCCCCTGGTCGCTGCTCCGGCGGATGCGGAACGACGGATCGTCGCTCACCGAGAAGACATCGCCGCTGATCTTGTCCACGAGCACGTCGAAGTACGCATTGTTCTGGTCCACGTCCGTCACACTGAAGTCGCCCTCGCCACGCGTGAAGTTCCGCAGGACGCGCACCCCCGCGCCGCCTCGTGAGACGGCGATGTAGAGCGCGTCCCCCCTCGAATCCAGGCTGACGGTGGCGTTGCTCGCGCTGCTGAGGGTTCGTGTCGCCTCCCAGCTCCCCCCCGCGTCGACGGTCCGGGTGAACAGCAGTGCCCCCGCGCTCGTGGCCGCCACGTAGGCCGTGCCCGTGGGGCCACCCTCTATCGCGACCTCCGCCGCGTTGGTGATGTCCAGCGCGGTGGGGCCCACCCAGGTGATGCCACGGTCCACGCTCACGCTGACATGGACCGTGCCACCACAAATCATCACGACGTAGAATCGACCCAGTGCATCCACCGCCGCCTTGCGGCCCGTGTTCGAATTGGCCGTGGTGCAGCTCAGCGTCCCGCTGATGAGCGTGGGGGGCACATTCGAGAAGGCATCCAACTGGCACGCGGCGTCGCAGCCATCCCCCGGCGTCGTGCCTCCGTCGTCGCACTGCTCTCCCGCCGCGCTGTCGACCAGCCCATCGCCGCAGACCTCCACGCCCTGGCAGTCCGCCCGACACCCGTCGCCCGCGACGCGATTGCCGTCGTCGCACACCTCGCCCGAGTCGAGGAAGCCGTCACCGCAGACGGGAGGCCCCCGGACGGTGATGCTGACCGTGGCCGTGTTCGACGTCAGCGCGCCATCGCTGGCCGTGAAGGTGAACGAGTCCGTCCCCTGGAAGTCCGCCGCCGGCGTGTAGATGCGCTGCGCACCCGTCCCGGTCAGGGTTCCGCTCGCGGGAGGCGTTGTCACGGTGAACGTGAGCGCGTCCCCGTCCACGTCCGTGGCCGCCAGTGTGAGCGACGTCGACGTGTTGTAGCTCACCGTGACCGAGGCCGAGGTGGCCGCGGGTGCGTCGTTGACCGGCGTCACCGTGACGGTGACGGTGGCCGTGGCCTGCTTCCTGCCATCGGAGACCGTGACCTGGAAGGTGTCCGTCCCGTTGAAGTTCGCGTTCGGGGTGTATGTCACCGACGCCCCCGTGCCCGTGAGCGTTCCCTGGCCAGGCAGGGTGAACATGTACGCCAGCGCGTCGCCATCCGGGTCCGTCGCGAGGACGGTGATGTTCACCGCGGTGTCCTCGGCGGTGGTCGCCTGGACGGGCTCGACGGTGGGGGCCCGGTTGTTGTCGCAGACGCTGGGCTGGCCCGTGCAGGTGTAGCCCGGCTCCACCTCGCAGACGCTGTTGCAGCCGTCTCCCGAGAGCTGATTGCCGTCATCACAGATTTCGTATCCCCCCAGCACCCCGTCTCCACAGATGGCTCGCAGGGACGTCTCCACCGCGTCCACCAGATACACGGCGAGCGCCCCCCTCAGGCGCACGTATCGATAGGGCACGTTCCCCGGATACTTCGCCACCGCGATATGCGTCCCCAGGCCCAGCTCCACCAGGTGCAGCGGGCTGGAGCCGATGAAGGTCCCATCGGCCTTCAGGAAGTCCACCTGTGCCACCAGCGCCAGCGACAGGCCCTGGTAATAGACGCGCAGATCCCCGGTGCCTTCCTCGCCCTGGCCCAGGTCCAGGACCAGCGCCGCGTTGAGCAATCCCAGCAGTGTCGCCGCCCTCCCATCCGGTGCCCCCAGCGCCGCGCTCGCGTTGAGCACCGCCGCGTTGGTGCCCGCTCCCACCGCGTCCGCATACGGGTCCCACGTCAGCGAGGCGGTTGCCCGCTCCTGCGTCAACGCCCCCTCGTCCGCTTGCGACACCTCATCCGCTGGAGTCCGGACCTGCTCCTCCACACCACACGCCGCCAGCGACAACGCCAGCGCCATGCCCAGGCTCCACGACTTCAGCACACCAGGACGACTTCGCATCGATGGGCTCCTCCCGAGGCGTGAGCTGATGCCCGGAATGGACCGCTCCCCCTCGTGGATTGAACGACAGCTCTTCTCGCGGCCGACGGCTCGCCGCGCAACACAGGAATGGCCAGCGTCCTCATGTCATCAGCCGTCAGGCACTCGAGGACACTGGATCCACGAGCAGCCCTCCGCGGCGAGCCACGGGCCTCCTGTGTCGATTCAATGGCTCACCATTCCATGGACAGAGACATCCCACGCGGGGATGCGATTCATGCCAACAGGGTGTCCAGCTTCATCGGCTGCGGCCTGAGGCGCCCAGCGCCGCTTCTGACACATACCTCTGACATGCGGCCAGTGAATTCCGTGGTCGGGCATGGGCTCCCGCTTCCTGGGCGTGAGCGGCCCCGACGACGCCGACAAGCAGGAGGCGGGTAATGGGGACACGGATGTGCACCTTGACGCGTCAAGCCCTGGCTTTGACATGTCAATACACGTCGCGTGGAAGTCGGGCCCGCGCCGATTCGCCTGGGTAGGACTTCGTCGTGACTGGGTGTGGCGTTTGCGTGGAAGGGACGTGGAGGCAATCCCACGCAGAGCTACATGGCGACCTACGCGAGCTGCCGGCCCTGGAATCGCAACCACGGCTGGAGCTTCATCCAGACGAACAATGGCGTGGACTACCATCGAGGGACCTTTGAGGGCGCCGCGGCCACTCCCTCGACCTGGGCCGTCTACGCCGACTTCGGCTCCGCCGTCCTCACCACCCAGGCGGACCACGACGCCTTCATCGCCAACACCCGGGTGTCCGGCTCCTGCGCGGAGTGTCTCCAGTAACAGCAGGGGCCCTGGCGTAGGCTGGGGCCGCCATGCACGACTCCTTTCGAGATGAGGTGCTCGGTCTCCTCGCACCTCATCTGGACCTCACCGACCTCGGTGACGCCGCCGTCGATGGGGTCCGGACGCGTGCCGGACTCCTGGACGCGATTCCCGACCTCGCGCGACGACGGCAGACTCTCAGCCACATGGGGCTCGCTGAGGCGGCTCAGGCCGGAATCGTCATGTATGGCGATGCTTCGTTCTCCATCGACGTCTACGGGATGGAGCGGCTGCCGAGCTTCGCGCACTTCGTGGCCTCCATGATTGTCCACGGGGCCCACGGGGCCCGGCTCCTCCGTGGGCTCGAACTCGAGGCCTTCACTCCAGACAAGGGGTGGAAGACGCTCTTCGGGTCCTTCGCCAAGGGCGTCAATGCGAACAACATCTTCTCAGGCAAGCGCCTGGGGCCTCCGAGCCGGGCCTGCCGAATCCTCTCCACCGGCAACGAACAGTTGTATGCGCTCGAGTGTCCGGGCACCTACGCCACGCTCTTGCTGCAGACCTCCTGATGCGCCGCGCTTCAGGGCTCCCATTTGATCTGGTCTTTCCGGGCTTGCTCGTGGCATCGTGGACGGTCCCACGTGGAGGTGCCAGGTGAGACGACTTCGATTCGCATGCGCCCTGGTCATGGTCGCGGCGACCCTGCTGGGGGCCTGCAAAGGTGACATCAACGGGGGGCCCTCCCAGCAGCCGCCCCCTGGTGAGCCTCCGCCGCCGGCGGTGCCCGAGGAGCTGCCCTTGCGGCGGCTGTCCGCCGTCCAGTTCCAGAACACGGTGCGCGACGTGCTCACCCGCGCGCTCGGTGCTCCGGAGGCGGACGCGGTGCTGCGGGACGGCGCGGTGGCGTCGCAGCTCCAGGGCTACCCAAGGGACCTGCGGGTCTCCATCCCCGGAGAGTCCCACGGCGGCTTCTCCCGCATGGACCAGGGCGTGCAGCAGGGGCACATCGACATCGCGTACTCGCTCGGGCTGCGCGTCGGCGAGCTGCTGGGGAGCAACGCTCCGCGACGAGGGCTGCTGCTGGGCCCCTGCGCCACGGACGCCAGCACGGCCAATGACGAGACCTGCCTGGTCGACTTCATCTCCCGGTTCGGACGCCTGGCCCTGCGGCGGCCCCTGGACGCGGACGACGTGGCCTTCTACCGCGAGGCCGTGAGCGAGCCCCCCGTCTCGCCCGTCGCCGTGCAGAAGGTGGTGGCGCTGATGCTGACGGCGCCCGAGTTCCTCTACTTCGTCGAGCATGGCCAGGCCGACGCCGATGGCACCGTGACGCGGCTGACCGCGCACGAGCTGGCCGCGCGGCTGTCGTATCATTTCTGGCAGACCCTCCCGGACGCGCTGCTCACCGAGGCCGCGGACTCAGGGGCCCTGCTCACCGACGCCGGCTATCGCCAGCAGGTGGAGCGCCTCATGGGTGACGCTCGCGCCCACCAGGCCCTGGGCGAGTTCTTCAGCCAGTGGTTCCGCCTGGACGACCTCGAGGAGTTCGACAGGCGCGTCGGTGACCCCGTCTTCGACGCGTTCCGAGGCGACTTCACCCCGACCGGCGACACCCGCGAGCGCATCAACGGCGAAGTGGCCGACCTCGTCTCCTGGCTGGTGTCGCACGACGGCACCCTGCAGGACGTGCTCACCGACCGGCATGCCTTCGCCCGCGACGCCGACCTGGCGACGCTCTACGGCGTGCCGAGATGGGATGGTGTCTCGCAGCCGCCCACCTTCTCCGAGCCCCAGCGCTCGGGCCTGCTGACGCGCATCGCCTTCCTCGCCACCGGCTCCGCCAACACCCGCCCCATCATCAAGGGCTATCGCATCCGCAACGCGCTGCTGTGCGGGAGCATCCCCCCGCCGCCCGCCGACGCCGTGATGACGCGAGTGGAGCTGTCCCCCGAGCTCACCACCCGCGAGGTCGTGGAGCGCCTGACCGAGACGCAGGGCTCATGCCCCTCCTGCCACCGCACCCGCCTCAACCCCCTGGGGTTCGTCACCGAGAACTTCGATGCGCTGGGCCGCTTCCGCTCCACGCAGCGCCTCTTCGACAGCACGGGCCAACAGGTGGGCGAGCGACCGGTGCGCACCGACACGGTGCCCTCCGTGGTCCCGGGCGACACGCGCTCGGTGTCCTCGGCGGCGGAGGTCACCCAGCTCATCCTCGACAGCGGCCAGTACGAGGAGTGCTTCGCTCGACAGTACTTCCGCTACACCTTCGCCCGGCCCGAGAGCGACGCGTCCGACGGGCCCATCCTGGAGGCCCTGAACACGGCGGCGAGGAGCCGTCAGCCGCTGCGCGCCGTGCTGGCCTCCGTCGCGCTGCGCCCCGAGTTCCAGCGGAAGGACTTCCGATGAGCACGCCCCTCTCGCGTCGAACGATTCTCCGCCTGGGCGGGACGGGGCTCGTCCTTCCCTTCCTGCCCAGCCTCCTGCCCGCGACGGCCCGCGCCCAGTCCGCCCCGTCCCACAAGTGCTTCGTCATGCTGCGCACGGAGCACGGCGGCATCCTCCAGCGGGACATGTTCCCCGCGGACGCCACGCTGACGGAGTCCTTGTCCTACGCGGGCCATTCCGTGCGCCGGGGCGCGCTGAGCGCCGCCGTGACGGGAGGCGAGGCGCGGCTGTCGGCCGTGCTGCGCGCTCCGTCGAGCGAGCTCACCGCGTCGATGGTGAGCAAGCTGTGGGTGCTCAACGGTCTGGACATCCCGTTCTACATCGGTCACCACCGGGGCGGGACGCTCGGCAACTTCTCCGCGAGCGACCAGGCGCCGGATGTCGTGAAGCAGGAGGGCATCCGGCAGACCGTCGACCAGATCATGGCCTGGTCTCCGTCCTTCTACGGAAACGCGGCGGGCGTGCGCGAGCGCGCCATCATCCAGGGTTCGCTCTCCTACGCGCACTCGGACCCTCGGCTGCGGCAGGGCCCGGTGGAGCGGGTGGGGGACACCGTGAACGGCTCCAACCAGCACCTCTTCGACCGCCTGTTCGGAGATGTCACCGGAGGCCAGCCGCTCATCAGCGGCGCGGTGCTGGAGAACTACCGACGCCTGCGCAATGGCAGCCGGCGCCTGTCGTCCGCGGACCGCCGCCGGCTGGATGACCACATGGAGCGGCTGGCCGAGCTGGACCGCAAGCTGTCCACGGTGGCGCGCTGCCAGACCCCCACGCGCCCCGCGACGTCGACCGGGCAGTACACCCAGCAGCCCTCGTACGGACGCGACCCGGAGTCTCAATCCCTGTCGCACCAGCTCTGGAACGACGTGTACACACTGGCGCTGTCGTGTGGCGTGTCGCGCATCGTGGTGGCCGGCGCGACGGAGACCTTCAGCACCTACGCGGGCGACTGGCACCAGGAGATTGCCCACCAGGCGGCGAGCAGCGAGCCGGCGTACAGCACGTTGCTCGCGGCGCACCACCTCTTCTTCCGCCGTGTCTTCCTGGACCTGGCGAGCAAGCTGGAGGCGGTGGACATGGGCGACGGCACCCGGCTGCTGGACCACACCCTGCTGGCCTGGGGACAGGAGTCGGGCAACTACACCCACGACCACACCAGCGCGCCGATTGTCGCCTTCGGCGGCGCGGAGGGCTTCTTCCGCACTGGGCAGTACTGCGACTACCGCAACCTGGCGAAGAAGACCGGGATGGGCCCCGCGGGCGAGCCCCGCTGGTTCGGGCTGTTGTGGCACCAGTGGCTGGGCACGGTGCTGCAATCCATGGGCATCCCTCGCTCGGAGTGGGAGGACACCTCGCGGTGCCCGGGCTACCCCGACTACAAATACGACGACGTCCCGGGTTGGGCCGGGCCCGAGAACTCCACCGGGCCCGTGTATCCCGGCTCCGTCTGGAACGCCGCGGGGGAGGTCCTGCCCTTCCTGCGTGCGTGAGCCTCCGCCTGGCGGCGGAGCGGAGTCGGGCTCGATGCGCCGCGCCTGGGGTAGACAGTTTCGCTGAGCTGGCGGGGGGCGAGCCGCGCACGAATTCGTTCGGAGCGCTCCCGTGGCTCGGGTCTATCCTCCCGAGGAGGGCGGATGGCGATAGGGCCACGGTGGTGTCCCCCGTAGGAGCTTTCATGCAAGGTCGTTCGGGCGTCAGCCCCGTGTTCGGTGTCATCCTCGGTGTCCTGCTCGCGGCGGGGCCCGCGCTGGCGCAAGGCGCGTTGCGCGAGCGCATCGACGCGTTCGTCCAGGCGGAGCAGAAGCGCCAGGGCGTGGTGGGGCTCGCGGTGGGCGTGGTGCACCAGGGACGCGTCGTGCTCGCGAAGGGGTACGGCTCCGCGGACCTGGAGCATCGCGTCCCCGTGGGGACGGACACGCTCTTCCAATCGGGCTCGGTGGGGAAGATGTTCACCGCGATGGCGGTGATGGCGCAGGTGGAGGCGGGCAAGCTGTCGCTGTCCGACTCCATCACCCAGCACTTCCCGGACGCGCCCGCGTCCTGGGCGCCCATCACGGTGCGACACCTGTTGACGCATACGTCGGGCATCCAGGACCTGGAAGGGAAGCTCGACGAGCGGAAGGACTATACGGACGAGGAGTTCGCCCGGTTCATCTACACGCTGCCCCTGGAGTTCCCGGCGGGCCTGCGCTTCAGCTACAGCAACTCCGGCTATGTCCTGCTGGGCCTGCTGGTCAATCGCATCACGGGCACGACGTATGTCGATGTCCTGGACGCGAAGGTCTTCAAGCCCGCGGGCATGAAGACGGCGCGCGGCATCAGCGAGGCCGACATCATCCCCAACCGCTCGTCTGGTTATCAGCTGGTGAAGGGCGCGCCGAAGCACCAGACCTGGGTGTCCCCGTCGCTCAACACGACGGGAGACGGGGCGCTCTACTTCTCCGTGAAGGACCTGCTGGCGTGGGACACCGCCGTGCGCAAGCGCGCGCTCCTGAGCGAGGAGAGCTGGCGCGAAATCCTCTCACCCGTGCGGCTCAACAGCGGCGCCACGCATCCCTATGGGTTCGGCTGGCAGTTGCTGGAGCGCAATGGCAAGCCGCTGCACCAGCACGGTGGCGCGTGGCAGGGCTTCCGCGCCAACTACTCCCACTACGTGGGGGACTCGCTGTCCATCATCGTGCTGGCGAACACGGCCCAGGCCAGCCCTGGGCGGTTCACCGAGGGCATCGCCGCCATCGTCAACCCGGCGCTCGGTCCGCCGAAGCTCGCCGCCATCGAGGATACCGAGCCGCAGGTCACCGCCCAGCTCACGGCGTTGCTCGAGGAGGTGAGGGCGGGGACGGTGGACAAGGCCCGCTTCGCCTATGCGCCGCCGTGGCTCGCCTCGCAGGCACTGCCTCTCTTCACGGAGCGCCTGAAGAAGCTGGGGGCTCCGGGGAAGCTGCGGCTCGCCCAGCGCGAGGTGGTGGGCGATGACCGCGTCTACACGTACCTGGTGGACTTCGGCGCCGACACCTACGTGTACAAGGTGTCGCTCATCCCGGACGGACGCGTGTCCCTCTTCGGCATGAATGAGCTGAAGAAGTAGCGAGGGCCCGGAGGCCCTGCGTGAGCGGGCGGACCGGGCTCACCAGGACTGCTCCCACCGCGGGTTGGAGACGCTGGCGGCAGGGTTCACGCAGTGGATGCCATTCATTCCCTTCAAGGGTGACTGGGCGTCAGCACTCGTGGGCAGGTCCTTTCCTGCGGAGTGGACGGGACCGTGCGCGATGTCCAGCACGAGCTCCCGGCCCACGGCGTGCGTGATTCCTTCCGCGATGAAGCTGGCGAGGATGATGAGGAAGATGGCGGAGCGCGACATCGGCGGGCACCTGCGAGGCTTGGGGAGCAGTCGAGGGGAGGGCATCTGCCACGCATCCGGACGACGCGCCGACTCCGCTCGCCATTCGCAGCAAGTGATTCTCGTTGCGTGAGACGGCAGGCGCCGCAGCGCCGCTCTTCTTCGCGCGTTCGACGGGGCTGACTTGGAAAGCATGACTCCGTACCGGGAGCCGCGGACCTGCGAGTGTTTCGGGGTCGAAAAATCGCCCACACTCCTTTATACGTGACCGAACGTTCGCTGCGGCTCGTGCCCCGGTCGGCCCGCTGGGAGTCGTCCCCTGAAGTACTCGCACTCATTGGTCTTTCCCACGCACACCCTGTCCTGGCTGGCGGGGGGACTCGTCCTCATCTACTTCGTGCTCGCGATGGTGCTCACGCCCTCGGGCATCCATCTGCTGCCCGCGGACATGGTGAAGGGGATGGTGCGCAGTCAGACGGGGTTCGCCTTCGCGCTGCTCGGCATCCCGTGTGGGCTCTATCTGATTCTCTGGCGCGCGGGCGACCTGTTCGCGTGGCTTCTCTCCCCGAACTCGCTGGTGCTCGACGCCCGCGGCATCCACGTGGGCAAGAAGTCCGTCCTGTGGCGCGACATGACGAGCATCGTGCGCGAGCACAACAACGAGTGCCTCGTCCTCGCGCATCGCGACAGCAAGTACCGGCTGCGGCTGCACCTGTGGAGCGACTCCGACGAGCTGGAGGCCGTGGTCACCCAGCAGGTCGTCTCCATGCTGCTGCCGGCCATCCGCCGCCAGGTGGCCCGGGGTGAGCAGGTGCGCTTCGGCCCGCTGTCGGTGCGCGCCGAGGGCCTGGTCTTCAAGAAGCAGCTCATCGCGTGGGAGGACATTGAGTCGCTGCGATTGCAGGACGACTTCGAGCAGGGCGTCTCCACGCGGGAGCTGCACATCCTCGCGAACGGCCGGCTGCGGAAGATCGACGAGGAGAAGCTCGTCAACGCGCCCGTCCTGTTCTCCTACCTCTCAGACCGGCTCGCCGGCTGAGCTTTTCGTCCTCACCCCATCGTCAGGCAGCACATCATGGAACTCTACCGATCCGCTCAGTCGAAGGCGAAGTCGAACCAGCCCCAGCATTTCTACTACTCGCGCACGAAGCTCATCATCGGCACGGTCATCTGGGTGGTGGCCACGGCGTTCTTCGGCTACCTCGCGTTCGCCGCGCGTGACAAGGGCGCCGCCGTGCTCGCCATCGCCGGGCTCATCCTGTTCGGCTGTCTGGTGATGCTGGTCAACTGCATCAAGCCCATGGGCAGGCTGGACCAGCCCGGGCTCACCATCGGCTACGACGGCATCCACTTCGCGGATGGCGTGCACATCGCCTGGGAGCACATCGAGGAGAACACCTACCTCGACCAGTCCTACATGGGCATCCCCATCGGGAAGTTCGTGGTCATCAAGACCACGCTGAAGAAGCCCAAGGGCAAGCAGTTCCGCGTGGCCGCGCTCGACATGTCGAGCGACGAGTACCTGGCCACCTGCGACCGCTACAGCCAGCGCTGAAGCCCTCGCTCGCCGCCTGTCTCCAGGCTGCCGGCCGTCCCCGTGTGCGCGTGGCACGGGGCGCTTCGTGTCACTTGGGGGGACCGGTCCTCCGGTCTACCTTCGGGGCATGAGCTCCGAGCACCGCACCGCGATTCTCGACGCCGCCACGGACAGCTTCTCCCGGCTCGGATTCAACAAGACCTCCATCGAGGACATCGCGAAGCGCGCGGGCATCGGCAAGGGGACCGTCTACCTCCACTTCGAGAGCAAGGAGGCCCTGCTCGGCGCCGTCATCGACCGCAACCGGGGCGAGGCGCTCGTCCACCTGGAGGCCGCGGTGCGCAGGGCGGCGACTCCGGAAGCGAAGCTGCGCACGTTCATCGAGGCGCAGCTCACGCGCGTCACGTGGACGCTCTCGCTCCCTGAAACGACGATGCTGGAGTTCATCCCCGTCGCCGAGCCCTTCCTCCGGGAGGACCGGGCGCGGGAGCTCGCGCTGCCGGAGTCCATCCTCGGGCTCGCCCACCGGCGCTCGGTGGCTCTACTTCTGAGGTCCTCGAGGTGAGCGTGCTCGGGAGCTTGGGGTCGTGACGTCGCGCCGCATGTGGCTCCCGCGGCAGGGGCGCGCGGTGGGAGTGGACTGGAGTGGCGCGGTCCACGCCCACCGGAAGGTCTGGGCCGCCACCGTGGAGTTCGAGGTGGGGCGGGCGAGGCTCGTGTCGCTCGTGCGCCCATTCTCCTCCGGAGGTGCGCTCGTGGTGGCGGAGGGGCTGGGGCCCTGGCTGTCGTCCCACGGCGCCGCTGTGGCCGGGCTCGACTTCTGCTTCAGCCTGGAGGCGAGCCAGCTCCGGCGCCTGGGGCTCCCCGTGACGGGGCCCTCGCGGTTGGGGGCCGCGGTGGCGAAGGCGCATGCCTCGGCTGAAGCGTTCAGGGACGCGGTGGGGCCGGAGAAGAAGCGCGTCACGGACGTGACGTGCTCGGCGCCGTTCGCGCCCACCAACCTGCGCATGTTCAGACAGACGTACTGGGGCCTGCGTGCGCTCGCGGGCTGGCGCGGGGCCGTTCCTCCGTGGAGCATCCACCCCGGGCCGGCGGTCGTGGAGGTGCTCCCCGCCGAGGTCGTCCGCTGGTTGGGATTGCCCAAGACCTACAAGGGCCGCGACTTCGCCGAGCGCCGCCGCGACCTCCTCCGATGCGTTCGTGCATCCACCGGGCTGGTCATCTCCACCCGCGACCAGCTCACCCTGGTCTCCGACGCGGATGGCGACGCGCTCGATTCGCTCCTCGCGGTGCTGTCGGCCGCGTCGGCCTGGGCCTCGGGGTTCAGTGGGGCTCCCGCCTCCGTGGTGCGCTCGGGAGAGGGGTGGATCTACCCGGTGCGGGAGCACCCCGGCCCATAGCGCCCCGAGGAGACGCGCGGCACTCGCAACCGACGAGGTCCTCGGTCCCCACGCCGCGAGGGGCGCTCCGGCTCGGAGCGCGCGCGCCGCAGCTCACCAGGGGGCCCTGGTCTGTGCCATGTCGGAGCGATGAGGACCTCGAGGGTTGGCGTGCCGCTCGCGGCCTGGCTTCTGTGGACGCCATGCCGGCACGAGCCGCTCGGCTGCAGCAGCTCGGAGCGCGCAGCTTGCGCGTGGCCTGCAGCTCCGTGGGCGCGGCCTCCACTGGCGCCACGAGCCGGGTGGGGACGAGCTCCACCGGAGCCACCCTGGGCGCGCGCGACTGGGCACCCGCAGCCGCGTGTCGATGAACAGCCGCCCCGCCTCGTGGCTCGTCACGCCGGTGGAGAAGCTCAGCGCCGCGAAGCCCAGGAAGCTCGTGGCCAGCGACAGCTGCACCCGCTGGGAGCGCACCGCGCCCCACGTGGCCAGGTGCACCAGCGCGAGCACCAGGAAGGCGCCAGCCAATGCCAGATGCAACATCGTGTAGGGCGTTACGACGCGGGGGCCTGGTCCAGGCCTCCCGCTCCTCGCGAATTACGACTTGGACGGGGCTCAAACCAAGCCACCGGGGGGGGGCGAGGCCCCCCGTGGAAAGGCGCTACTTCTTGCCCGCGACCTTCGCGTACGTGCCCTTGAGGGCGACGCCGATGGCGAAGGTGCCGGCGTGGCACTCGATCTCGGTCGCGTGCTGCAGCTCGTTCTTCTTGTAATAGCTGACGATGCCGACCACGGCGTTGGCGCCGCGCTTCTTGGCGCCCTCCTGCAGGGCGATGAGCGCGGAGAGGGTGGCCCACTTGCAGCCCTCCGCGTCGGACTTGTTGAGGCCGTTGGTCTTCTTGTTGGAGACGTCCTCGCCCATCTCCTTGACGATGTCGGGCGTCTTGGCGCCGGCCAGGTAGAAGCGCACCGTGCCGTCCAGCTTCTCCTGGGCCTGGGGCATGGCCAGGACTTCCTTGAGCGGAATCATGACCACGGTGTCGCGCGCCAGGGCTGGGGTGGAGACGGTGAGCGCGAGCAGCGACAGCAGCATTGCCTTCTTCATGGAGTTCTCCGTCACTGCCACCGGCGGAAGATCAACGAGGTGTTGATGCCACCGAAGGCGAAGTTGTTCGACATGACGACGTCGGCCTGGATCCTTCGGCCATTTCCCGTCACGTAGTCCAGCGGGGCGCAGCGGGGGTCCACCGACGCTTCATCCAGATGGAGCGTGGGGGCGAACCACTCCGAGCGCATCATCTCCACCGTCATCCACGCCTCCAGCGCGCCGCAGGCGCCCAGCGTGTGTCCCATGTAGCTCTTGAGGGACGAGATGGGCATCCGCTCGCCGAAGACCTGGTTCGTGGCCACGCTCTCCGCCACGTCGCCCGTGTCGGTGGCGGTGCCGTGCGCGTTGACGTAGGCCACCGCGCCAGGCTCCACGCCCGCGTCCTCCAGGGCCAGTCGCATCGCCAGGGCCATGGTCTCCGAATGCGGCTGGGTGATGTGGCGCCCGTCGCTGTTGGTCCCGTAGCCGATGAGCTCCGCGTAGATGCGCGCGCCCCGGGCCCGGGCGTGCTCCAGCTCCTCCAGCACCAGCGTGCACGCGCCCTCGCCGAGCACCAGGCCGTCGCGCTGGGCGTGGAAGGGGCGGGGCGTCAGCTCCGGGGTGCCGTTGCTCTTCGTGCTGGTGGCGAACAGGGTGTCGAACACGGCGGCGCCGGTGGCGTCCAGCTCCTCGGCGCCTCCGGCGAGCATGGCCACCTGCCGGCCCATCTTGATGGCCTCGTACGCGTAGCCGATGCCCTGGCTGCCGGACGTGCACGCGCTCGACGTGGTGATGATGCGCCCGGTGAGCCCGAAGAAGACGCCGATGTTGACGGCGGCCGTATGGGACATGGAGCGCACGTAGGACGTGGCGGTGATGCCCTCGGTGCTCTTGTTCATCAGCATCCGGCCGAAGTCGCCGATGCTCGGCGGCGAGCCCGTGGACGAGCCGTACGACACGCCCATCCTCCCGCTGGACAGCAGCGCGTCGCCCAGCAGCCCCGCGTCGACGAGCGCCAGCTCACTGGCACGCGTGGCCAAAAGCGCCACCCGGCCCATGCCGCGCATCGTCTTGCGCGAGTAGGTCTGCGGTGGCAGCTCGAACGGCGCGGTGGGCGCGCCCACCTGGGTGTTGAGCCCCTCGTACTGCTTCCAGTCCTCGATGACCTGCACGGCATTGCGCAGCGACCTGAGCCGGGCCTCCACCTGCGGCCAGTCATGACCCAGGGGGCTCAGCGCGCCCACGCCCGTGACGACGACCCGCTTCATCCCAGCAGCCCTCCATTCACGGAGATGACCTGCCGCGTGACGTACGCGGCGTCCTCGCTCATCAGGAAGCTGACCGCGGCGGCGACCTCCTCGGGCCTGCCCAGCCGCTTCGCCGGAATCATCTTCAGCGCCTCCTCGACGATGTGCGGCTCCACCATCTCCGTGTCGATGAGGCCCGGCGCCACGCAATTCACCGTGATTCCACGGCTGGCCAGCTCCACCGCCAGCGCCTTCGTGGCGCCGATGATGCCCGCCTTCGCCGCGCTGTAGTTCACCTGGCCCCGGTTGCCCATGAGGCCGGACACCGAGGACAGCGTGACGATGCGCCCGGGCTTGCGCCTGCGCACCAGCGGCATGCTCAGCGGGTTGAGCACGTTGTAGAACGCGTCCAGGTTGGTGTGGATGACCGCGTCCCAGTCCTCCGCGGGCATGGCGGGGAAGGCGTTGTCCCGGGCGATGCCCGCGTTGCACACCACGCCGTAGTAGCAGCCGTGGGCCTCGATGTCCGCGAGCAGCACCTTCTCCGTGCTGGCGCGGTCGGCCACGTCGAAGCGCAGCACCCGCGACGCGCGGCCCAGCTCGCGCACGCCCGCGGCCACCGCCTCCGCCTCCTCCACCTTGGCGCGGCAGTGCACCACGACGTCGAAGCCGTCGCGCGCCAGCCGCAGGGCGATGGCGCGGCCGATGCCCCGGCTGGAGCCCGTCACCAGTACCGTCTTCTCACTCATCCTTGCCCACCTTCGTCAGGTCCACCGAGGCCGGCGGCTGGAATACCGTCAGCGCCGCGGTGGCCACCGTCTCCCCGCCCACGCCCAGGGTGCAGTCGAACTGGCTCATGCCCTCGTCCGTCCAGAATTGTCGGCGGACCTCGATGCGAAGGTGCTCGCCCACCTTGAACGACGGGCGGCTGCACTCGTACTTGCGCGTGCCCAGGAGGAAGCCCATCCGCTGGGGCTGACCCTGCAGCCGCTGCCGCCAGCCGGCGTAGGCGGCGATGGCCTGGGCCATGAACTCGATGCCCACCCAGCCGCCCACCTCGCCCCCTTCCTGGAAGAGGCAGTCCTCGCGCAGCGTCACCTCGGCCACCAGGCCCTCCTCGTCGCCTTCCACCGCCCTGTCTATCAGCCGCATGCGGTCGGCGTGGGGGACAATCTCCGAGATGTCGAAGGCAATGGGCGTGCGCATCAGGCCGTCCCCAACAGAAGCGCGGCGTTGCTGCCGCCGAAGGCGAAGGAGTTGCTCAGGACATAGCGCGGCGGGCGCCCTAGCGCCGTCCCCGGCTTCACCAGCGCCAGCGCGGGCAGCTCCGGGTCCGCCACGCCGTCCCACCAGTGGGGCGGAAGCCGCCCGTGGGCGTCGGTGAGCGTCAGCCAGCACAGGGCCGCCTCCAGCGCGCCCGCGGCCCCCAGCGTGTGCCCGGTGAGCGGCTTGGTGGAGCTGCACGGCACGGCCTGCCCCAGGAGCGAGGCCACCGCGCGGCTCTCCATGGCGTCGTTCTGCGGCGTCGCCGTGCCGTGGAGGTTGACATAGCCCACGTCGGCCGCCGTCACGCCCGCGCGCTCCATCGCCGTCCGCATGGCGACCAGGGCGCCCCGTCCCCCGGGCTCGGGCGCGGAGAGGTGGTGAGCGTCGGAGGACTCGCCCCAGCCCGCGAGCCGCACGGGCCCCGGCTCGCGCGTCATCAGGAACAGCGCCGCGCCTTCCCCGATGTTGATGCCCCGGCGGTGGACGCTCATCGGGTTGCACCGGGCCTCGCTCACCGAGTCGAGCGAGGCGAAGCCCGCCACCGTGAAGGCGCACAGCGCATCCGCGCCGCCGGTGATGACCGCGTCGGCGATTCCCGAGCGCAGCAGCCGGGCCGCGGTGGCCAGGGACTTGGCGCTGGACGAGCACGCGGTGGAGATGACGAACGACGGTCCCTTCACCCCGAGCACGTGATTGAGCGCCAGCGCGGGCGAGCCCAATTCCTGTTGTCGCACGTCGAAGTGCGCGGGCAGCTCGCCCGTGGCCTCGCGGACCTTGATGGCGGCCTCGCTCTCGCCGATGCCGGAGGTGCTGGTGCCCAGGACCACGGCCACGCGCTCGGGCCCATGGCGCAGCAGGGCCTCGTCCACGGCGGGACGCACCTGGGCGAGCGCGGTGAGCAGGAGCGCGTTGTTGCGGCTTCGCAGGTGCACCGGCAGCGCGTCCGTGGACGCGAGCTGGGAGGTGACCCGCCCCACGTGCAGCACGCGGGAGGCGAAGTCGGGGCTGGGGGCCACGCCCGCCGGCTGGGCGCCGAAGAGGGCCTGGGCCACCTCGGTGGTGCCATGGCCCAGGGCGCACACCACGCCGAGGTGGTTGAGGAAGACGGGCGGCGTCACGGGCTCACTCCTCCGTGGGTTGGGAGTCGATGGTCAGCCGGTAGTGTTCCGCCGCGTTGACCAGCTCCGCGCGGCCCTTCCAGCGGGGCTCTCCACCATAGCGCACCGACATCCACTCCTTGTCTCCATACCGCAGGACCCGCTGGCCCGGGGCGTCCTCGAGCGTCCATCCTGGAGGAAGCGCATCCCGCACCACCGGGGCGGGCCAGTAGACGAGCTGGATGTCGCGCAGCACCGTCCGCGACTGGAACTGCTCGGGCACCCGCGCGTCCCGCTGCTCCTCCAGCCGCTCGCCGTCCCATTCCAGGGTGAAGACCCGCTGGCCCAGCGCGAAGCCGGCCAGGCGCAGCGCCGCCGGGTCGACCTCCAGCAGGGCCTCCAGCGAGCGCGGGCCGCCCGGGTCCAGCTCGTGGGCGAAGCTCAGCCGCTGCGTCAGGCTGACGCTGGCGCCGAGCGAGGCCGGTGTCAGGGCGAGCGCGGGCAAGGCCACCTCCGGCGCGCCCCGGCGCGGGGCCGGGGTGACGCAGGAGGCGAGCCCCACCAGGGCGAGGGTGGCGATCAGGCCGCGCACAGCTTCTCGAGCACGCCGAGCCGGCGCTTGCTGTCGGCCACGAAGGGGTTCTCCTTGTCCCACGCGTAGCCGGCGAGGATGGCGGAGATCATCTTGCGCACCTCGGGCGAGGCGTTGGGGTGGAAGATGACGTCCTGGAAGCCGCCCTGGTACCAGGACTCGACGAAGGTGCGGAACGTGTCCACGCCGCCCTTGAGCGGCACCGCGTAGTCGGCCTCCCAGTCGATCTTCTCACCCGCGAACTCCCGGGCGATGCACTTCGCCGCCAGGCTCGCGGACTTCACGGCGATGGTGACGCCCGAGGAGAAGACGGGGTCCAGGAACTCGCCCGCGTTGCCGAGCAGCGCGAAGCCGTTGCCCCACAGCGACTTCACGTTGGCCGCGTAGCCGGTGATGGCGCGCGCGGGCGTGTCCCAGACGGCGTCCTTCAAGAGGCCGGACAGCGACGGGTCCTCGGCGACGATGGCCTTGAGCCGCTCGGTCTCCGTGCCCTTGAACTGCTCCAGGTACTCGCGCCTGGCCACCACGCCCAGCGAGCAGCGCCCGTTGGAGAAGGGGATGGTCCAGTACCAGACGTGCACGTGCTCGGGGTGCACGGTGATGCGGATCTTGCTGCGGTCGAACGTGCCCGGCGCGACGCGGTCCTCCACGTGCGTGAAGAGCGCGCCGCGCACCGGGAAGTTGGACGGCGTCTCCAGCGACAGGAGGCGGGGCAGCACGCGGCCGAAGCCGCTGGCGTCGAGCAGGAAGCGGGCCTGGACGCGGTAGGGCTCACCGTCGGGGCCGCGCGCCGTCAGCTCCGGCGTGGGGCCGGAGACGTCCACGGACTCCACGGTGTGGCGGAAGCGCAGCGTGGCGCCCATGCGCTCGGCGGCGAGCGCCAGCACGTGGTCGAAGTGCGCGCGCTGCACCTGGTACGTGGTGCCCCAGCCCTGGGAGGACTTCTCGCGGAAGTCGAAGTCCGTGTACTTGTCGCCGCGCACGAAGGCCGCGCCGTTCTTGTACTGGAAGCCCGCCTCCACGACGTCGCGGAGCATCCCCGCTTCCTCGATGTACTGCATGCTCTGCGGCAACAGGCTCTCTCCGATGGAGAAGCGGGGGAACTCCTCGCGCTCCAGGATCAACACCTGACGGCCTTGTCTGCGCAGGATGCCCGCCGCCACGGAACCCGACGGACCCGCCCCGATGATGACGACTTCCGTTTTTTCGATCTTCACGACACGTCCTTGCCTGATGGCAGTCTGCAACAGGGCGTGAGCACCCAGATGGTGACTTCGCCCAACAACATGGTGAGTCCGAAGGAGCGCAGCGCCGGCGTGGCGGAGAGTCCCAGGAGTCCGAAGGAGAGCAGGGTGCTCACGCCCGCCAGCGCCACCGCGAGCCAGGCGGAGTTGTCCCCGGGGTGCTCCAGCATGAAGATGCCGTAGTCCACGCCCATGCCCAAAAGGAGCATGAAGCCGAGCACCGTGAAGAGCTGGAGCGGCTCGCCGACCCAGCCGAAGCAGGCCAGCGTCACCAGTGTCCCCAGCGCGGTGGGCACCCACGCCCGCCAGGCCTGTCGGCGGAAGCGCGCGACGAGCAGCAGCAGCACCGCGACGTAGCCCAGCACGATGAGCCCGCCCATGAGCCGGCGGTAGCGCTCCAGCAGGCTGGAGATCTCCCGCGTCTTGTCCACCCAGCGCACGCCCTCCAGCCCCTGCGCGGCCTCGGCCACGCGCGGCAGCGCGGACGGGTCATTGAGCCCGCGCAGCATGACGATGCTGAAGTGGCCGTCGCCCAGCTGGCCCAGCCACTGCTGGCGGATGGCCGCCGAGGCGGGGCTGGCCAACAGCCGCTCGGGGGTGAGCACGTCGTCGGCGAAGCGGGCGCGGGTGGGGGCCTCACCCGTGGCCTCGGCCACCGCGGCCACCGCCTGCGCCTCCGCGCGCGCGCTCAGCTCCGCGTCCGCGCGCTGCTGCACACGACTGGGCAGCCAGTCCGACACCGCGCGGTAGCCCGAGAGCACCTTCTGCATGACGAGCGGGTCCAGCTTCGCCTTGAGCGCGGCCTCCCGCTCCAGCACCTGCTCCGCGTCGTCACCGCCCACCAGGAAGAACTGGGCGGGGCTGGGCAGGCCGAGCAGGCGCCCCAATTCACGCTGGTCGGAGATGAGGTGCGCGGGCGCATTCTGGAGCTGGCGCACGTCATCGCGCGTACCCAGCCGCCACAGGCCGCCGACGACGAAAAGGCCGAGCACCGCCGTGCCCACCCACCACGCGGGCGTGTGGGTGAAGCGCGGCCAGCGCGACAGCGACGCGCCGAAGCGGGTGGCGAAGGACGTCACCGGCAGCTCCCCCGTGTCCAGCAGGGGGAACCAGCACGCGACGGTGAGGAACGCGGCGACCAGGCCCGTGGCGGAGAAGAGCGCCATCTGCCGCAGGCCAGGGAAGGGCGCGATGCCGAGCGCCAGGTACGCCACCACGCTGGTGGCGAGCGCCAGCACCATGCCGGGCAGGAGGCCGCGCATCAGCGGCCAGCGCTCCGAGGGCGGCCTGCCCTGGCGCGCGGCGAAGTAGTGGAAGCCGTAGTCCTCCGCCACGCCCACCAGGCTGGAGCCGAACACCAGGGTGAGCAGGTGCACCCGCTCGAAGACCAGGGCCGTGACGCTCAGCGCCACGGCGCACCCGAGCACCAGCGACAGGCCGACCAGGACGATGGGCCGCACCGAGCGGAAGGTGAGCCAGACGAGCAGCAGCACCGCCGCCAGCGAGCCGATGCCGATGGTGGACATCTCCGAGCTGGCCTGGGACGCGGCGGCCTCCGCGTACAGCGGCACGCCCGCGGACACCATGCGGCTGCCGGGCACCTGGGCCTCCATGGCCGCGCGCGCCCGCGCCACCGCGGAGGTGATGTTCCCCTCGTCGCCCAGCGCGAAGGCGGACACCTGGCTGTGCCACGCGAGCAGCACCCACTCCCGCCCCTCGCCCGACAACCACAGTCGCCCGTCCCGGGGACGTGCGGTGCTCTCCGACGCGCGCGCCGCCCACCAGTCGGGCCACAGGCCCAGCGGGTCCGCCTCCCAGTCCGTCAGCTTGGGCCCCGCGGGCTGGTACAGCTTCATCAGGGCGGTGCCGCCCAGCTCCTCCGGGCTCGCCTTCGCCAGCCACTCGCGCTGCGAGGAGGTGAGCAGCCTGTCGCGATAGGGCCGGTACAGCTCCAGCGCCGTCTCCAGCGAGGACGCGTCCAGCGCGGAGGCCTTCAGCGGCGAGTCGTCGCGCGACAGCTCCGCCTTGACCACGTCCGCCGCGCGCTGGGCCGAGTCCCAGTCCGCCGCGCCCACCAGCATCACCAGCTCACGGCCGGCCTGGTCGGCGAGCTTGCGCGTGGCGGCGCCGACCTCGGGGGCCTGCTCGTCCTCGGGCAGCAGCGCCAACACATCCGTGTCCAGGCGCGCCGAGCGCCAGAACCGGACCTGGTGCGCGCCCACGACGAGCACCACGAGCAGCCACAGGATGGCCCACTTATTTCGCAAGGCGTCCGGCTTCCGCGTCGCTGGGAGGAGGCGTCTGGCTCAGCTTGTCGAAGAGGATGACGCTCGAGTCGCCGCGCGCCTCCTCCAGTTGCACGCGCCGCACGTACTGGTCGCCCTCCAGGTGGATGCTCCGGAACACGCGCTGCAGGCCCGTGTCCGTGGGCGTGAGCGTCAGCTTCCAGCCCTCCGCGCCCACCAGCTCGCCCTCGACCTTGAAGCGCCTGGAGAGCGCCTTCACGTCGCCGGACAGGAGCGCGAACATCACCTCGTTCACCGCGGCGAGCCCCGGCTCCTTGCTCGCGTCCAGGTGGTACGCCGCCGCGCCCGTGCCCTGCTCGGCGCTCAGCGACTTGCGCGTCAGCGTGAGCGTGGAGGCGAACGGCGTCTTCGTGTCCCACAGCACGCCCTGCTCGCGCGACAGGAGGAAGACCCCACGCGACACCAGCGGCTTCTTGAAGCCGGAGA
This sequence comes from Myxococcus sp. AB025B, assembly GCF_006518215.1. NCBI lineage: Bacteria > Pseudomonadati > Myxococcota > Myxococcia > Myxococcales > Myxococcaceae > Myxococcus > Myxococcus sp. AB025B. The sequence continues at coordinate 14,353 of NZ_SRLW01000075.1, read as the reverse complement.
CCGTCTTCTTCTGCTCGAAGTCGCCGCGCAGCAGCGGCACATCCACGAGCCGCTCGCGGACCTGGGACACGACGTCACGGGCGCTCGCCGCCGCTCCCCAGAGCAGCGCCACGAGCAGGAGCACGCGCTTCATTCGGGCTTCACCCCCAGCCGCTGCCAGAGCACCGGCGGACAGACGTACAGCATCTCCTTGGTGGCGATGGACACGGCGACCTGGATGGTGTGGGCCTGGTTCACCTTCTGGCCCGTGGCCGCGTCGCGCAGCACGTAGTCGATGCGCAGCCGGTTCTCCCACTCGGTGATTTCGGCGCGAATCCTGAGCGCCTTCCCATACGTCGCCGAGCGCACGTACTTCAGCCGCATGTCCACCACGGGCCACGCGTAGCCGGACGCCAGCATCTGCGGGTAGTCGTAGTCGAACTTCGCCAGGAGCGCGCACCGCGCCAGCTCCAGGTACTTCACGTAGTGGCCATGCCAGACGACCTCCATCAGGTCGATGTCATGGAAGGGCGGCGTCAGCTCGATTTCGTGGCTGAGCTCAGGCTTCATAGAGCCTCCACTCACGGGCGCGGATGGCCCCCAGCAGCACTTGCAGCTCACGGTCCAACGCGCGGTCCTCCACCACCAACGGGATTCGCTGCTCCAGCTCGGCCTGCATCGACGCCAGAGACGCCGTGAGATTCAAACCTTGAGCAACGCGTTGCCGCAGCGCGATTCCCTGACGCGCCGCGATGAGCATGGCGGCCACCACCTGCTCGGACAGCTCCAGGACGCGCAGGCAGTCGCGCGCGGCGATGGTGCCCATGCTCACCTTGTCCTGGTTGTGGCACTCGGTGGAGCGGGAGAAGACGGACGCGGGCATCGTCTGCTTGAGCGCCTCCGCCGTCCACGCGGACACGCTGATCTGCACCGCCTTGAGGCCGTGGTTGATGGCCGCGCGCGGGCCCGTCGCCCCGGAGAGGTTGGACGGCAGGCCGTGGTTGTAGCGGGTGTCCACCAGCAGCGCGAGCTGACGGTCCAAGAGGTCCGCCACGTTGGCCACCGCGTTCTTCAGCCCGTCCATGGCGAAGGCGATGTGGCCGCCGTAGAAGTGCCCGCCGTGCAGCACCCGCTCGCTGTCCGGGTCGATGAGCGGGTTGTCGTTGGCGCTGTTGAGCTCGTTCTCAATCTGCGCGCGGAAGAAGGGCAGGGCGTCCTCGAGCACGCCGATGACGTGGGGCGCGCAGCGCAGCGAGTAGCGGTCTTGCAGGCGCTGCTCGTTGCGGCTGGGGCGCTCGGTGGCCAGGTCCAGCCGCAGCCTCGCGGCCACGCGCTGCTGGCCCACGTGCGGCTTGACGGCGAACAGGGCCTCGTCGAAGTGGTGCGCGTTGCCGGCGCTCGCCACCACGTTGAAGGCCGTCAGCCGCGTGGCCAGCCGGCTCAGGTACTCCGCGCGCTCCCACGCGAGGCAGGCCAGGGCGGTCATCACCGCCGTGCCGTTCATGATGGCCAGCCCCTCCTTGGGGCGCAGCCGCAGGGGCACGAGCCCGTGCTTCGCCAGCACCTCGGCCGCGGGACGGCGCTCGCCCCGGTGGAGGACCTCGCGCTCGCCGCACAGCGCGGCGGCCACGTAGGACAGGGGCGTCAGGTCACCGCTGGCGCCCACCGAGCCCTCGGCCGGAATCAGCGGCAGGATGTCCAGGCGCAGGAACTGCTCCAACTGGTGGAGCAGCCCCAGGCCCACGCCGGACACGCCCTGCGACAGCGACGCCAGCCGGGCCGCGAGCACCGCGCGCGTCTCCTCGGGCGTGAGGAAGCGGCCCGCGCCGATGCCATGGTAGGCGTAGAGGTGGTGCGGCAGCTCGGCCACCAGCTCCGGGGGGATGGTGACGGTGCACGAGTCGCCGTACCCCGTCGTCACCCCGTAGATGTGCCCGTCCTCGGCCAAGAGCCGGTCCAGGAACTCCGCGCCCCGGGTGATGCGTCCCCGGAACTCCGCGGCGGTGCTCAGCTCGGCTTCGCGCTCGCGGCGCGACAGCGCGGACACGTCTTCAATGGCGAGCCGGCTCCCATCGAACCGGACCGCGCGCTCACTCTTGATTCCTGGCGGAGACATTCGCCTGATCCCAGAAGGGAAAGAAGTTGAACCAATCGAACGGTGAGCGCTTCAAGAGCGCCGTCACCTGTCCGGCATAACGCCTGGCGTGCTCCGTCAGCGCGGGCACGCGCTTGCCTCTGGGCAGCTCGACCTTCTCCGCCAGGCACTCGAAGTGGATGGTGTAGCCGCCGTTCTCGTGGATGCAGCCCAGGAGGTACAGCGGGCACTTGAACAGCGAGGCCAGCACGTACGGCCCCACGGGGAAGGCGGCCGGGTGCCCCAGGAACTCCACGTCCACCGTCTGGCTGGCGTTCACCGGCACGCGGTCCCCGGCAATCACCACGAACTCGCCCGCCGCCACGTACTTCTCCAGCGCGACGGCGGTGCCCGGCCCCATGTCGGTGACCTCCACCAGCTGGAACATGCTGTCGGGGTTGAGCCGCTTGAGCAGCCGGTTGAACTGCTCGGCGTGGCGGGTGTGCACCAGGATGTGGAGCTTCACCTCGCCGCGCTTCTCCGCCATGGCTCGGCACAGCTCCAGGCAGCCCATGTGCGCGGTGACGATGATGCCGCCCTTGCCCTGCTTCACCACCTCGTAGAACTGCTCGCGCCCCTCGGTGCGGACCTGCTCGAAGCGGTAGCGGCCGCTGACGGCGAGCAGCTTGTCGAGCATCGTCTCCGCGAAGGTCACCAGGTGCTTGAGGCTGTCCTTCCGGCCCGGCGTGTGGCCGATGGCGCCCGTGGCCGCCTGGACGCGCGTGAGGTACTGCAGCGACGCGTCGCGGACCACGGGGCGCGACAGCCAGTGGACGAACACGACGGGGTACAGGCACAGGCGGAACGGCCAGCGGCCCAGGAGCCGGTGGACCCAGTACAGGAGCCAGATGCCGAGCACGAACGTGCTCTCTCCCATCTCCGCCCAGTGCCGCGCCCTCATGAGGAGACCTTCCTCCAGAGGAGCAGCGGCAGCCGCGCCAGCATCCCGAAGAACAGCTTCGCGTGCATGCCGGAGATGCGCACGTTGTCCCAGAGCACGTCGAAGTGGGAGATGCCGTCGGTGGGGTAGCGCACGCGGGTGGGCTGGTTGAGGATGCCCATCCCCCGCCAGTACAGCCGCACCAGCACCTCCACGTCGAAGTCCATCCGCTTGCCGATGCGCACCTGGTCGATGAGCGCCACGGTGGGCGCCAGCGGATAGACGCGGAAGCCGCACATCGAGTCGCGGATGGCCAGCGACAGCGTGTTGATCCACACCCAGATGTGCGTGGCGTAGCGGCCGTACAGCCGGCCCTTGGGCACCGACTCATCGTACACGGGCGTGCCGCAGACGAGCTTGTCGGGCGCGCCCTTCGCCAGCTCCAGGAAGCGCGGGATGTCGCCGGTGTCGTGCTGACCGTCGGCGTCGATCTGCAGCGCGTGGCTGTAGCCCGCGGCCTGGGCCGCCTTGAGGCCCGCCATCATCGCGCCGCCCTTGCCCTCGTTCTGGGGCAGGCGCACCACGGAGACACCGGACGCGTCGCTTGCCGCGAGCGAGTCCAGCACCCGCGCGCAGCCCGGCTCGCTGCCGTCGTCCACCAGCACGCACGGCAGCCCATGCGCGCGCACGGCGTGCACCACCGCGCCCACGGCCTCGCCGTGGTTGTAGACGGGAATCACCGCGCAGACCTTCATCCGTGGACCTCGGTGAACAGGATGCGGCCGCTCCCGTGGGTGCCGGCCTCGGAGGTGTACTTGAAGTGGAGGCTGCCCTTGGCCGCGCTCCACGTCAGCTCCAGCGTCACCTGCGTCTCGGGGACGATGAGCTGCTGGAACTTCACCACCTCCATGCGCAGGAAGTGGGGCGGCAGCGTGAACAGCTCGCGGGCGAACTGGATGGCCCATTCAATCTGCGCCACGCCGGGCAGGATGGCCTTCTGGGGGAAGTGGCCCTTGAACTGGGGCAGGCTCGCCGGCGTCTCCAGGCTCAGCACGGCCTTCTCCGGCCCCTGCTCGAGCACGCGCAGGGGCGGCCTGCGGGAGTCGAAGAGGGCGGTGAGCGCCGCCTCGGTGGATTTGCCCTGGCTGTTGACTGGCATCGCCTCCAGATACCGGAATCGACGCGGAAGGACAGCAGGCTCGAAGCCATGGGCCAGCTGTTCCCGCAGGGCCTGGTTCAGCGAGCGCTTGCCCTGTCCCGTGAGGAGCCTGCCGCCAGCGGCCGTGGGCACCGCCACCACCGCGAGCGTCACCCGCAGGCCCTCTTGCAGCGGCACCACGCGCGCCTCGGTGAGGAGCCCGCCCGCCACGAGCGTTCGCTCCATGGCGCTCAGCGACACGCGCTTCTCCTCCAGCTTCAGGAGGCGGTCCTTGCGCCCGAGCAGCTCGAAGCCCTCTGGCAGCAGCCGCGCCCGGTCCTCGGTCCGGAACCAGCTGTCCTCCGGCAGGTGCGGGGAGCGGACCGCGAGCGCGTCGTCCTCCAGGCGGACCTCCAGGCCCGGCATCAGCGTCCATCCCGCGTCGTCCTCGCGCGAGCGCTGTCGCCACGCGATGCCGCCCGTCTCCGAGCTGCCGTAGACCTCCACCGGCGCCTGACCCAGGAGCGTCCGGCACGCGTGCAGCGCCTCGGTGGGAAGCGGCCCTCCGGACGAGTACACCGCGCGAAGGTTCCCGCGAGCGCTCTCCCACGCCAGCGTCCCGGGCAGCCGCTTGAGGTGGGCGGGGCTGGCCACGAGCACGGAGGGGCCCTTCGTCAGCTCCGCGAGCAGCTCCTCCGGATACGGCAGGCTCCGCGCGAGGAAGGGCCGGCCCGCCGTCAGCGGCCAGAGCACCCGGAACAAGAGCCCGTAGATGTGCTGGTGCGAGACCGTGGCGAGCACGCGGGCGTCGCCGACGCGCGCGTCGAACAGGCGGCCCAGCGTGTGGACCTCGCGCGTGAGCTGGCCCAGGTGCTTGTCCATGGCCGCGGGCTCGCCGCTGGAGCCGGAGGTGTAGACCACCAGCGAGCGCGCCCCCGAGGACAGCGGCCTCCAGTCGGAGCGCCGGGCCTCCTCGGGCACGAGCGGGGAGAGCGAGGCGGGGACCTGTCCGGCGAAGCCCTCCACCTCGCGCGCGAGCCGCTCCAGCGTGGCGGGCTGGAGGTCGGACGGCAGGTAGACACACTTCCCCGCGTGCCAGGCGCCCAGGAGCGCGGCGGCGAACTCGTACGTGTCCTCGAAGTACAGCGCCAGGCGCCGACCCTCGCGCCGCTCGAAGGCCGCGCGCCAGCCGGCGGCCCGGGCCTGGAAGGCCGCGAACCCCAGCACGTGCCCGTCCCGCAGCGCCACCGGGAAGTCGGAGGGGCGGCCGTGGGTGAGGAGCTCCTCGAGGGCGACGCTCTCAGCCATGGACGTGGCCCGCCCTCACGCGTCGGCGCACCAGCCACTCGCCGGCGAAGAGCAGCCCCATCAAGCCGTAGGAGATGAGCCCGTTGTACAGCGCCCACGTGGCGTCGCTCGCCCACAGGGCCGTGGCGAGCGCGATGCCGCCGTTGACGACGAAGAAGCCGCACCACACCTGCGTCACCCGCCGCGTGTAGGCCACGCCCGAGGCCGGGAGCTGGGGCTCGCGCAGCCGCGCCAGCCGCTCGATGACGGTGGGCGGATACACCAGGCTGGTGGCGAAGACGGCGAGCAGCATCGAGTTCACGAGCACCGGATAGAGCTTCAGCGGCAGGGCGTGGTTGCCCAGCATGCTGGTGCCCGCGAGCACGAGCGCGAGCGCGGCGGTGACGAGCCACACGCGCTCCTTCGTGGCCACGGCGCGCAGGACGGCCATGACCCCCAGCGGAATCGCCATCCAGCGAGGCTCGAACCGGCCCAGCCCGCTGTACATGATGAGCGGGTACGCGAGGCTCAGCACGCCGAGCAGCGCTGGACGCAGGTGCTTCACGCCGCCACGGATTCGTCGAGCAGGCTGTGCAGCGCGTCGACGACGTCCTGGATGGTGCGGACCGACTTGAAGACCTCCGGCGAGATGCGCTTGCCCGTCACGGGCTTGAGCTTCACCAGCAGGTCCACCGCGTCGATGCTGTCGATGTCCAGGTCGTCCCGGAGGCGGGCCTCGGGGGTGATTCGCGCCGGGTCGATGTCGAAGGTGTCCTGCAGGAGCGTGCGCAGGTTCTCGAAGAGCTGGTTCTTGGTCATGTGGTGCATAAGGGCCCCCTCGAAGGAATGGTGGATGCTCAGGACTTGCGGTGGGCGCTCACGAAGGTCGCGAGGGCGCGCACGCTGGCGAAGTGACGACGGTTCTCCTGGGAGTCGCTCGCCAGGGCGACGCCATAGGTCTTCTGCAGCGCCAGGCCGAGCTCCAGGGCATCGATGGAGTCCAGCCCCAGGCCCTCGACGAACAGCGGCGCACCCGGGTCGATGTCCTCGGGTTTGACGTCCTCGAGATTCAAGGTCTCGATGACCAGCTTCTTTATCTCCTGCTCAAGCACCTGCATGACGTTGTGTCTCCGTGGAGAAGTAGTCGTGCAATCTCTCGGTGAGATGGCGGGCCGCGAGCGCCTCTCCGTGCGCTTCGTCGACCATGGACGCGACGTGGAGGTCGTCCTGGACCACGATGGTGAAGTTCATCTTCGAGGGGGGCACGCGCCACCAGGGCAGGCCCTTGGTGAGGCTCAGCGGCTGGCAGCGGATGGTGACGGGGGTGATGTCACAGGGCCCGCGCACCGCGATGTTGGCCGCGCCGCGCTGCAGCTTCATGGGCCCCGTCACCGGCGTGCGGGTGCCCTCGGGGAAGATGATGAGGTTGTTGCCCGCCTTCACGGACGCGATGCACGCCTTGACCAGCTCCGGGCCGGAGTCGTTGCACAGGTAGCCGGTGGCCTCCACGGGCCCCCGGGTGAAGGGGTTGTTGGCCAGGCTCGCCTTCACCACGCAGTCCGCGTTGGGCACCAGCGAGATGAGGAACACCACGTCGATGAGCGTGGGGTGGTTGGCCAGGATGAGCAGGCCGGGGCGCGCGAGCTTCTCCACGCCCTCGATGCGGTAGGCGAGCACGCCCACCACGCGCATCAGCTCGATGAAGAAGCGGAACGAGTGGTGCACCGCCAGCCGGGCCAGCCGCGTGCGCCGGGGCCGGTCGCGCACCAGCAGCGACAGCAGCGGGAAGAAGAAGATGCGCAGGGCCAGCCCGCCCAGCCCGAAGGTGGCGAAGCAGAAGCCCGTGGCGAACACGCGCCAGTAGTAGTTGAGGCGCTCAGACATCGCGTTCCCACCGCCACAGGCGCGAGCCCACGACCCGCTCCAGGCGCGCGTCGTCCAGGACGAGGAAGCGCAGCACGGACAGCTCCTCCGGAATCCCCTCCGGAGTTGGCGCGGGAGGGACACCCTCCGCGGCGCCGCAGGACAGCCGGAAGCGGGGGCCGTCGCCCGCGGGCCTCACGCTGCAGGCCCAGGCGTGCGCCAGGGACGTCTGCTCCGGGAAGTGCTGGAAGGGCGCGGGGCGGGGCTCGTCGTAGATGATGACGACGACCTCCGGAGCGCCCTCGCCGAGCAGCCCGCACGCCTCCACGAAGGCGGCCTCCACCGTCTCCGCGCCCGCGGCCACCGCGCTCTGCGCCGTCAAATCCCCCCGGGCGATGGAGTACAGCCCGCCGATGGCGTTGTGCACCGACAGGCTGAAGGACGTGGGCGACAGCGGGGTGGACTTCGCGAGCTGCTCCAGCAGGTCCACCGAGCGGCCCATGTCCCCATACCGGGACGCGAACACCAGGGGACACGCGGGGGCGTCCGCCTGGCACGTGTACGCCGCCTGGAGCGCGATGCGGCCCAGCCTGTCCACCCGACGGCGCATCATCGGCGGCATCTCCGTCAGGGGAGGCGTCCCCTCGGACGGGAGTGGATGGGGCTTGGAGAGCCAGGACCTCCAGGCGTCTTGCCCGAAAAGCCCAGGAGCCCACGCGGCCCAGTGGTGGACGGAAAAAACCATGATGGCGGGGAAGAAAGGCGGGTGCTGCCTGCGGCGGTCCTCTACCAAAGCATCATATACGAGACAATTGGCTCCGATGGGGCGTTGCCTCCGAGGACGAGACAAGGCACCCGCGCATTCACTCGCTCATGCTACGCCGCGCCCGCACCGGGCCGAGAGGGGTGGGGTGGACGTCGCGCTCGCATGGCCGGTGGGGAGGTGGCCGCCGCCCGCCCACGGGTCGATTCCGCGTCGAGGGCCCTGGGCCACGAGCGCGCGAGCGTGCCGTCCGGAATGGTGACGCCCCGTGCGCCGCCTCCAGACCCTGGGTGGTAGAGGGTAGGAGAGACCTCGTGGCTTCCCATGGTGTGATGACGACCCGGATCTCCGAGGGACTGCGCAAGCGGCCGGACCCCGTGATTTCCGCCAGGGAGGAATGGACGTCGCGGGCCCCGCGCTTTCGAAGAAACCGGGCGGAGCGCGTTGGCGCGAAGCGTGCGCCGGGCCGGGATGACACGCGGGGCAATGACATACGGCGGCGGTCCGCTCCTCCCGGGCGACGGAGGCGGTCCCCGCGCGCCCCGCATGCGCAACTGTCCCGCAGTCAGGTGTCACGCGTCGGAGCGTGGCCGTCCCTTCGGGGCTCGTTGCCGCGATGCATGACCGGAGGCAGCTTGGCCGCTCCCTCGACAGCCCGCTGTGGGCCGCACGGCCCCCGGGCAGGAGCGTCACACCATGTTCCAGGTCCTCGCAGGCATCCTCGCCGCGGCGGGTGTCGCCGGCTCACAACCCGTCCCCGAGGCGCCTCCCGACGCCGCCGCGGAGCTGGCGCGGGCCTGCACCACGCTGACGGCGCCCGGGAACCGCCGGGCCAAGGTCTGCAAGACGTGGACGGCGATGGGTGGTGGCGTCTATCGGGGCACGTGGTCCACCAGCAGCCACGCCAGCGGCACCCGGCTCCAGTTCTACGCGGACGGCTACGTCTTCAACGCGGCCTGGAGCGGCGAGTACTCGGGCGTCCAGCGCTTCCTGCTGCGGCTGTGCAACACGAGCACGGGGCGCTGCTCCGCGTGGTGGTAGCCGGCGTCAGGGCGCCTCGCTCCAGTCCCACGCCACGACGGCCCACTCGTCCGTGGCGTCGCGATAGGTGTGCAGCGTCCTGAAGCCCACGCGCTCGTGGGCGCGCAGCGAGCGCGTGTTGCGCGCCGACACCTCGGTGACGAGCAGGTCGAAGCGGCCGTGGTAGAGCTCCCGGTGCTTCGCGTAGAGCTGGTCGAAGAGCCCCTTGCCCCGGTGGGCCTTGTCCACGCAGACCTGCCCCATGACGTAGAAGCGCTGCTCTCGCAGCGCGCGCCCCCGGTACTCCAGCGTGTCGAGCAGGTCGAACATGGGCACGAGCAGGGGCATCAGCGCCCGGCACTCGCGGGGCATCGTCAGCGCGTACGCCACCAGCTCGTCGCCGTGGTGCGCGACGATGCTGGGCGCCAGCGCGTGCATCCGCTCCAGGGCCGTCACGTCGTGCTCCACGGTGACGAAGCCTTGCGAGCGCATCTCGTCATCCTCGAGCACCTGCTTCAGGTTCCTGCGCTGCAGCTCCAGGATTGCCGGGAGCTCCGACGGGCCGCGCACCGCCGTCACCTCATAGGGGCTTGCCATGGTGCTGGGAGGATAGACGAGGCGCGGTGTGTCGCACGAGCCAGCGCTCGACGTCCTTGAACTGCTGGGTACGGGCGGGCAGGTGGGCCTGGTTGTAGCGCTGCGCGGCGTTCGCCAGCGTGAGGGCGCGCTGGCGCTGGCCGGGCTCGGCCTCGAGCGCTCGGGCCATCGAGTAGCGGGCGCTGGCCAGCTCATCGGCGTAGCGCTCGGCGGAGGGCTGTTCGAGCAGGCCGAGGGCCCGCTCCAGCAGGGGGATGGCCTTGCGCGGCTCCCCCAGGCCCAGGTGGTCATCCGCGACGTGCATCAATTCCATCCCCACCCGGGCATCCTGGGGACCGTGGCGCTTCTCGCGGATGGTCACCGCGCGCTGGTGGTGCTTCAGCGCCTCCTCGTGTCGCCCCAGCGAGGCCAGCACCAGGCCCAGGCGTGAGAGGGACGCGCCCACGTCGCTGGCGTCGGGACCCTGCACCTTCTCGTGGATGCGCGCCGCCTTGATGTAGTGCTGGAGGCTCTCCTCCGGGCGCCCCTGCTCCATCAGGAACCCCGCCAGGTTGTGGTACGCGCTGGCCACCGCCTCGCTCTCCTCGCCGTAGACGCGCTGGTTGATGGCCAGCGCCTCCCGTCCGTATCGCAGCGCGGCCTCGATGTCGCCGAGCCGCACGTTGAAGACGGCGAGGTTGCTGAGCACGGTGGCGAGGTACGGATGCTCGGGGCCGTACTTCTCCCGGTAGATGGCCTCCGCCTCGGTGAGGAAGCGAAGCCCCTCCGCGTGGCGGTCGAACTCGTGGAGCGCGTGGCCCATGGTCAACAGCGCCGTGCCGAGCTCCGGCTCGTTCGAGGTGTAGAGCTTGCGCGCCAGCTCCACCGCGCGCTGGCTCGCCGCCAGCGCCTCCTCGCGTCGCCCGCGCCTGCGGTGGAGGCTGGCGAGGTTGCGGAAGTACATCGCCTCGATGCGCGCGTCGCCGCCCAGCCTGCGCAGCGCCGCCTCCGCGTGTCCGGGCACGGCGCCGTCCGGGTCCACCTCGGGCCCCACCAGGCTGAGCAGGCGGAGCATGCCCGCCCAGGACTCGGCGGCCTGTCGGTCATGGCGACTGGCGGTGGCCACCTGGATGGCCTGGTGCAGGGTCTTGATGGCGTCGCGGTACGCGAGGTTCTTCCCCTGCGTCTCGGCGAGCAGGTCCAGCACCTCCGCCTCGAGCGGCCCGTAGCCGATGGCGTGGGCCTCGGCCGCCACCTCGTTCGCCATCAGGAGCGCGGGCGCGACCTGGCCCGCGTTGAGCTTCGCGCGCACCTGGGCCCGTCGGGTGCGCAGGGCCTCCATGCGCTTCTGGCTGGCCTCGTCGGTGGGCGGCGGCTCGGGCGCGGCCAGCGCGGCCAGGTTGGCGCAGACGGACACGCTCTCCAGCGAGTGCACCACGCGCGTCGCGTTCTGGATGACCTGCGCGTCCGCGGCCGCGAGCGTGTCCACCACGGCGCCCAGGTCCTTGAGCCGCTGGTCCAGGCAGATGACCTGCCGCTCGAGCAGCCGCTCCGTCTGCTGTCCCTTCACGCGCGTGGCGACACACGCCTCGTGGCTCGCGGTGAGCCAGGCCCGTGCATGGCCGTTCAACGTGCGCTCCACCTCGCTCCACGCGCCCGCGGCGTAGGGCAGGGGGCTCTGGGAGAAGCGCGCGCGCACGGCGGCCCCGCGGGCCTCATCCCAGACGCCGACGAGGGCCTGCTCGTTGCTGGCGCAGGGCGACGCGGACGTGGTGCGGTGCAGGACGGCGCCTCCCACGAGCAACACCAGCCCCGCGGCCGTGGCGAGCGCGGCGCGGCGCCACCGGGTCCCGGGGGCATGGCTGAGCCCGCGCAGGAGCGCGTCCATGGATTCGTGGCGCGCCTCCGGCGAGGCGGCGAGTCCTCTCAGCAACACCTGATGCAGCCACACCGGGACATCCGAGCCCGGTGGTGGCCGAGGTCCGGGCGGCACGCGGACAGGCATCTGCGTGCCGGGGCTCGCGGGCTCGGCCGGGGTGAAGGGGCGCTTGCCATAGAGGGCCTCGTGCAGCGCGACGCAGAAGCTGTACTGGTCGCTGCGCGCGTCGGAGGGCTCGCCGCGCTTCTGCTCGGGCGCCATGTAGGCCGGCGTTCCCAGCACCATGTCCGAGCGGGTGTGCCACTCGCTGCGCAGCGGAGTGGGCGGGCCGCTCGGGGTGGGCGTGGGCGTGTCCTCGACGCCCTCGACGATGCGCGCCAGCCCGAAGTCGGTGATGCGCACGCGCCCGTCCTTGCCGACGAGCGCGTTGTCGGGCTTGAAGTCCCGGTGCACCAGCCCCTGCGCGTGCGCCGCCGCGAGCCCGCGCCCGGCCTGGATGTACAGGCCCAGCGTCTCGCGCCAGTCCTTGGGGCCCTTGCTCGCGCGGATGTGCGCGCGCAGCGTGGTGCCGTCCACCAGCTCCATGGCCAGGAAGACGTGCTCACCGAAGCGGCCCACGTCGTGGATGGTGATGACGTTCGGGTGGATGACGCGGGCGGTGGCCTGGGCCTCGCGCAACAGCCGCGCCTGGGCGCGCTCGAGGTGGGCGGAGCTGCTGGAGTCGATGCGGATCAGCTTGAGCGCGACGCGCCGGTCCAGCTCCGGGTCATACGCCGCGTGGACGACGCCCATGCCCCCGGAGCCGATGCGCTCGAGCACCACGTAGCGCCCGAGCAGCGCCCCGCGCTCGATCCACGAGCGCGCGGAGGTGGGCGTCGCGGGCGTCGAGGACGGAGGGCTTGCTTCCTCGTCCCGCGAACGCGCGGCCTCCGCCAGGAGTGCTCGACAGGAGGCGCAGGAATCAAGATGCTGCTCCACCTCATGCGTCGCTTCGACGTCCAGCTCACCCAGTGCGAAGGCGAAGAGTCGTCGTGTCTCGATGCATTCCATGACCGTGGTGACGATAACCGACGTGGGCGGTCAAGACGATGAGTGGCTCCGAGCATGAAGAGGACCTGGCCTTCGCGCGCGCCTGCGCGCGGCAGGACGCCAGCGCCCTGACCGAGTTCGAGTCGCGCTTCATCCCGTCGCTCCGCAAGGCGCTGCTGCACCGGGGGCTGGAAGTCACGGTGGCGGATGAGGCGCTCCAGTTGCTGCGCGTGAAGCTCTTCCTTCCCAGCGGAGAGCGCGCGCCGCGCATCGCCGACTACGAGGGGCAGGGCTCGTTGCTGGCGTGGCTCCGCGTGGCCGCCCTGCGCACCGCGCTCAACCTGATGCGGGAGCGGAAGATTTCGCTCGACCTGGATGACTCCAAACTCGCGGAGACGAGCGTTCAAGACGTGGACATGGACCGGCGCTTCATCCAGGAGCGCTACCGCGAGGACTTCACGGTGGCTTTCCAGGAGGCGCTCGGCGCGCTGGAGCCTCGGGGGCGGACGCTGCTGCGGCTGCACCTGGTGGAGGGCATGGGCACGGCGCAGATTGCCCGCGCGTACCAGGTGGACCGCTCCACGGTGAAGCGGTGGCTGGCGCAGTTCCGCGAGCGGCTGCGGCAGGACGTGCGCGAGCGGCTCGCGGCCCGGCTGGGCGAGAACTCCGAGGGGCTCACCAGTTTGCTGCGGGTGCTCCAGAGTCAGCTGGACCTGAGCATCCGCTCGGTGATGCGCGACGCGACGCCGTCTTGAGCGCTGGCGCGCCCGGATTCTTGGGGAAAAGTGAGGCGCGAATGCGCCACTTCGCGCCGGGGCGTGTCGAGAGGGTGATGTGCCCCGATACCGCGCTTGCTTCCCCACACCCCCTGCGCGGACCCGGGGACGGCTGACCGCTCCTGGTCGGGAATTCGAGGGGAGCGTGGAGAAGGTCCGCGGGGGGCCTCTCCACGCTCCTTGTTCGAGCGTGCGCTCAGGCCTTCGTCGTCGCGAGCGCCTGTCGGATGGCGACCACCAGGGGGCAGTCGTCCTTCTCCAGGTCGAAGGGCTTGCGAGGGAAGAGGGGAGGCTGCGCCATGAAGCGGGGGCGGGTGCCCCGGTGCGGCTGCGCGGCGTGGGCGATGAACGGATGGCAGAGGTAGACGGTCCCCGCGTCGCCCGTGGCCAGCGCCTCCGGTCGTGACGCCGTCTGCTCCATCCGCTGCGCCAGCTCCATGAACGAAAGGCCCGCATCGCCCATGGGGGCCAGCATCCGCGCGACGTCGTGATGCGAGCCGACACGGAGTCGCGTGGGAGCGTCGCTCTCTCCGACGTCGGAGAACAGGAAGAGCATCAGGAGCGCGCGCCCCTGGGTGGAGATGTTGCTGCGCCACTCGAAGAAGGAGTCGGTGCCACCCGGCGGAGGGAAGCTGACGTCGACGTGCCAGCCGTCGTCACCGGGGTTCTCGGCGCTGGGGAAGCGGACCGGGAAGGAGCCCAGGCTCATCCTCGGCCACCATCGCTCGACGCCGACGAGCTGGTCGTACGCCGCCTTCAGCCTCGGTGTGTTCGCGGCCGCGCGGAAGACGTCCTGCGTGTACTCGCCGAGCCGGACCACGGGGCGGGTCCAGCTCGAAGGGTCGTCGGGTGAACAGCCGGTGTCCTTCCAGAGGAGGGCGCGCGCCTCGGCGGCGACCTCCTTCGGGAAGGCGTCATCGAGCCGGACGAAGCCCTGCTCGATGAACTGTTGTACCTGGGACGCACTCAGGACCGGGGAGGATTCAGGGGGCATGGGGCGCGGGGACGGAGGGTCGCGCTGATCCTTAC
>NZ_SRLW01000759.1:0-390 GCF_006518215.1 Myxococcus sp. AB025B | reverse complement strand
CCTGTGGAACACGCTGGGCACCATCTCCGGCGCGGTGCTGGGCGGCATGGTGCTGATGCCCTTCTGGGGCATGCAGGGCAACTTCGTCGCGGGCGCGGTGGCGAACCTGGTGGCCGCGGGGCTGGCGTTCGAGGCGAGCGCCCACCGGCCGGAAGGGGAGAGCGCGAAGGCGGTGCCCCTGTGGCGGACGCTGGCGCCCGTGGGCGTGGCGGCGGTGCTGGTGCTGGGCGTATTGGGCGGGATGTACGGCTGGCCGCAGACGCTGAGCGACATCTCCGCGATCCGCGTGAGCCGCAAGCCCCCGGAGAGCTACGCGACGCTGGTGGAGAGCACGCGCAAGCGGATCCGTCCCCTGTTCTACGCGGATGACACCTTCGCCACGGTGATGGT
>NZ_SRLW01000758.1:0-391 GCF_006518215.1 Myxococcus sp. AB025B | reverse complement strand
CGCCGCGCACGTGGAAGCGCTGGCTCGACCCCAGCTTCGCCGCCTCCCAGGCCCCCAGCTCATCCCACGCCACCGTCGTGTCGAGCGTCTGCTGCCACAGCTCCAACGCCGACTCCTCGAAGGCCCGCGTCTCCTCGTTCGGCCCCATCGCCTCCCACATCGCCACGAAGAAGCGCGGCCAGGCCGCCCACGTCCGCAACGACACGTCCACCCCCGTCACCCGCATCGTCCTGCGCAGCTCGTGGTAGACGCGCTCGACGTCGCCCCGCGCCTCCTGCTCGCTCACCTGCTTCACCCTGGCCATGACGACACCCCCGCCGGCAACGGTGCGGATGGCTCGACGCCCAGCACACCTCCACCCCACGCCCGGCCGCCCGGATGTCCCCGCTCC
>NZ_SRLW01000757.1:0-392 GCF_006518215.1 Myxococcus sp. AB025B | reverse complement strand
CTTCCAAAAGGACAGCCGTAAGTTATCTTGTAAATCATTTCACTCGAAGACCTTTGCTCAAACCTTAAGTCCACATGAAGTCGTTAGGAAGACACTAGACTTTTCAGAAGAACTCGCTAATTATTATAACCTCTATCAGCTGTTGCTGTTTCACTTTCAAGAGAAGAGGGTAGATGAGTTTTTTGAGCTCATAGAGGAGAATGTAAGCAAGGTCAATCATTACTTCAAAACTGTCTTTAGGACCTTCCTTAAACACAAACCATACATCAAAAATGCGCTAGAAACACATTACTCAAATGCAAAATTGGAGGGGACCAATAAGCTTATCAAAGACATCAAACGTCTGGGCTTCGGTTTTAGAAACTTTATTAACTTTAGGAAGCGTGTTTTCA
>NZ_SRLW01000756.1:0-394 GCF_006518215.1 Myxococcus sp. AB025B | reverse complement strand
TCCGTGGTGAGCGTGATGGGTGCAAAGCCGATCTCCTTCACGCCCATCGGCTTGACCGCCGCCCCTAATGCCCGCGCCATCAACTGCGCGCCCAGGCAGATGCCGAGCAACGGCTTGCGTGCGGCCAGTCGCCGCGCAATGGCGGCCGCTTCATCGCGTATGAACGGATACGTTGCATCGTCGTACGCACCGATGGGCCCGCCCAGCACGATCAACAGATCGGCGTCCATCATGTCGTCGGTCGGCACCGGCTGCACGCCCACGTCAACGGTCCGCACCGCGTAGCCGCGCGCTTCCAGCAGCGGCTGCAGGATGCCGAGGTGCTCGAACGGCACGTGGCGCAGGGCGAGGGCGGTTTTCATGGCGTGCGATGAGGTTGATGGCGGGCTTATTG
>NZ_SRLW01000755.1:0-394 GCF_006518215.1 Myxococcus sp. AB025B | reverse complement strand
GTGTACGGCAACGTGATCCGCTTCCTGTTCCCGCTCACGATTGAAGACGCGGTATTCGAAGAGGGCCTTGCCATCCTGCAACGCGCACTGGAGGGCTGACACCATGACCCGCACCGACTTGCCGAGCGCGCCCGTTACGCCGCCGATCGCACTGAAAGACCCCGGCCTGTGGCGCACGCAAGCGTTCGTCGCCGGCACCTGGGCCGATGCCGATGACGGCGCCACACGTGACGTGACCGACCCGGCCACCGGCCGCACCATCGGCACTGTGCCCGGCATGGGCGCCGCCGAAACGCGCCGCGCCATCGAAGCCGCACAGGTTGCGCAACGTGCCTGGCGCAAGGTGAGCGCACGCGATCGCGCCAAGATTCTGCGCAAGCTGGCCGATCTGATG
>NZ_SRLW01000754.1:0-395 GCF_006518215.1 Myxococcus sp. AB025B | reverse complement strand
GTGGAGGGGCCTGGCGCGGAGCGGGTGATGGCGCCGCCCCCGCTGGTGGAGGCGACGACGGTGGCGGGGGGCTCGGCCTCGGCGCCGGTTGCTGACGCGCCCACGGAGGTGGAGGCCAAGGCCACCGCGGAGGCCTCGCAGGAGGCGGAGGTCCACGTGCCCTTCAGCTTCACCGTCGTGCCGGGGCTGAGCACGTCGGGCTTCAGCCAGAAGAACCAGGTGCACGACGTGTCCATCGGCCTGCTCGCCACGCACGCCAAGCGGGTGCGGGTGATGGGGCTGGCCTTGGGCGGCAACTGGGTGACGCATGGCGCGAGCGGCGTGCTCGCCTCGGTGGGCGTCAACGTGTCGGGCGGACCGGTCAGCGGCACGCTGCTGACGGTGGGGGGCAACGT
>NZ_SRLW01000753.1:0-395 GCF_006518215.1 Myxococcus sp. AB025B | reverse complement strand
GGACATTTCTGCTTGCGTGCGCTGACGCGTCTGCGAGCCGAAGCGCCGCCTGCGCGTATGGTCGAGGCCAGCGTCATCGAGGTCACGACCATCGAACTGCCTCGCGAATAATCAGAAACCATCGGAACTGACATGGCTTTCGGCATGATCATCATCGGCGACGAGATTCTCTCCGGCCGCCGCGAAGACAAACACCTGCGCAAGCTGATCGAAGTGCTGGGCGAGCGCGGCCTGGCGTTGGAATGGGCCGAGTACGTCGGCGACGAGCCAGCGCGCATCACGAACGTACTCAAGCGGACGTTCGCCAGCGATGACGTGGTGTTCTGCACCGGCGGCATCGGCGCCACGCCCGATGACCACACACGCCAATGCGCCGCGGCTGCGCTGGGCGTGCC
>NZ_SRLW01000752.1:0-397 GCF_006518215.1 Myxococcus sp. AB025B | reverse complement strand
GGGTGAAACCATCGCAATCCACCGCCCACTCGTCACCGAGCAGGTCGGTCGGTTCGGCGAATTCCAGCCGGGCATCGGCGCGCGGCGTACCGGGGTCGACCGCGCTCAGGCGCACGCCCATGCCGGGCACGCCCTCGCGTTCGATCAACTTGCGGAAATGGGTCTGGGCAGTGGCGGAGATCTGGATCATCAGGCTATTCTAGCCAAGTAAGCGTCAGCCGCTCATTCGGTTTATACACCGTCCGGCGCATTGTTCAGTCAACACGAGGTGGAGATTCCCATGGCCGACCTGATTCCACTGGCCCAGGCCCGTTGCGTGCCGCGCAAAGGCAGCGACCACAAGCTCGGCGAGGCCCGCCTGGCCGAACTGCTGCCGC
This sequence comes from Myxococcus sp. AB025B, assembly GCF_006518215.1. Lineage (NCBI taxonomy): Bacteria > Pseudomonadati > Myxococcota > Myxococcia > Myxococcales > Myxococcaceae > Myxococcus > Myxococcus sp. AB025B. Next base: position 20 of record NZ_SRLW01000752.1, on the reverse strand, counting down.
AGGTTCCCGGCTGGGAGCTG
>NZ_SRLW01000751.1:0-397 GCF_006518215.1 Myxococcus sp. AB025B | reverse complement strand
ATTATTATGCGGTGCCCATCTTTCCATTATTTTTGTTGAGATATGAGAAAATTAATTACCATAATAAGTTGTATTGCCTGTTTGCAACTGGCAGCACAGGATACAACAGGCAAGTGGGATTTACGTAAATGTGTTGATTATGCCGTAAAAAATAATATATCTATTAAACAGGCCGATGTTCAGGCAAGAATTACCGCATTACAATTAAAGCAGAATAAATTATTTCAATATCCAACGGCTTCGGCTGCTACTTCAGGTAATTTACAATTTGGTCGTTCTATAGACCCAACCACTAATCAGTTTACTACAACAGAATTATTAAGTCAGAGTTATTCTCTACAAGGCGGTATGTTGCTATTTAACTGGGGTAGATTAAAAAACAGTATCGCTTCAGCTC
>NZ_SRLW01000750.1:0-398 GCF_006518215.1 Myxococcus sp. AB025B | reverse complement strand
TGCGTGGTCGGCACATACGGAAAGACGATGGCGTGACCCGCGCCTTCGTAATCGAAATGTTGGACGGGGTAGGGGTGGCGTACCTCGGCCAGTTTGGTCGTCACCATGCGCGAGTAGTCGCTCGAAGGCCACGAGCCGTCATCGGTGGCGGAAAGCAGCAGCACCGGCCCCCGCGCACGTTCGATGCGAATGCGCGCGCGCGCCACCGCGTCTGCATCCTGCAGCGCGGTGCGGATGGCGCGTTCATGCCGATGCGGCGCAGGGCCTTCGTCAAACGGCGCCCAGGTCGCGGTGCGGTTGCCTTCCCACAGATGCGGCAGCGGCTGACCGCGATACAGCCACGTCGGGCCTTCGCGGCCCACAGCGGGGTCGGCGGCGTTCTGCCCGCTGTGCACGAC
>NZ_SRLW01000074.1:0-37007 GCF_006518215.1 Myxococcus sp. AB025B | reverse complement strand
AAAGACAGTATCCGCGTGCGGTGAAAATCAAGATGAGCAGCTACCCACGGAAACGCCCTCGCCCGGTCCGTCGAGCACGCTCCCTCGGCCCCCTACGTCGCGTCCGTCCCTAAAGTGAACGGCATTGGTGTTAGACCTCCTTTCTAGGGAGTTGTGGTTTGGGGTGGTTGCGTTTGTCTTGTTGGGATTCCTGTGTTGTGGGGATGTTGTAGTTGGAGCTTGGTTTGATGGTTTCCTGTTTTGGTGAAGAGTTGTTTTTGGTTGCCCTTGGCGATTTAGGCTTGAGTCGCAGAACGCGGACTGTCCTCAGTTGATGGAGAAGAGGTTTTTGCAGACCAGTGATGGTAGTGTCCCCCCGGATGCTACGGAGTTGAACCTGCTCGTCACGCGGCGTGCGGCCCCGTAGGTTCTCGTCCATGTCCCGGCGCTTCTTCGAATTGCACGACGATGTCCAGGTCCCAGGACGGTGGCACCTGGATACGCTCGTTGATGACAAGGGCCGAGAGGTGCATGCGCCGGACCGGTTCCGACAGGGCACTCCGGTCCAGGTAGAGGGGCGCCTGGGCATCCCCGTCGAAGCACCAGGCGTGCCCTTGGACTTCACGGAGGCAGGGCTGCGCATCCCGGTCGTCCACGTCAGGGTCGCCGAGCTCTTCGCGGAGCTGGCACCCGCGGACGTTCAGTTCATCCCCGTGGATATCCAGGGGCACGCCGACCACTACCTGCTGCTGGTCGCCACGCGTCTCATCCGTTGCATCGACGAGAAGGCCTCTCGCATCCGGCTTTGGACCCACGAGGACGGAGTGCCCGAGAAGGTGGGGCACTACGCTTCCGTGAGAGACCTGCGCATCGACAAGTCGAAGGTGGGAACCGCCAGGGTGTTCAGACCCGAGGGCTGGACGGGCGCCCTCATCGTCTCGGAGCAACTCAAGCTCGCGCTGGATCGCATGAAGGCCACGGGGGTGAAGTTCACGGAGGTCTAGCGACCTCCCAAACGAAACGGCGGCGACCTCCGCGTGGGAAGTCGCCGCCGTCGGCACTGCTCAACCGTGAATCACTCCACCCAGTGCTGGACCGTCAGGATGCGGAAGTCCGACGCGGTGTCGACGAAGAAGTGCACCTGCACGCCCGCCCACGGGCCGTTCTCGTAGTGCATGTGGCAGCCCTTGAACGTGCGGCCCGCGGTGCGCGCGGCCAGGTCTGCCTTGCCGTCCGTGACGATGTCGGCGTCAATCGCGTTGTACCGGTTCGCCGTGCTCACCGCGCTGTGGACGTAGTTGCGCACTTCCGTCGCGTCCGCCAGGTAGCCCCGGTCCTCGAACTGTCCCGAGCGGCCCGTCAGGTCGATGCCGAAGCAGTCCGCCGAGGCGAGCCGGTCCGTGCCGTAGGCCCCGTCCAGGATGGTCTCGATGTTGAACCCTGTGCTCATCTTCACCTCCCACTCGTCCTCCGGCAGCGCGTTCACCGCGGACACCAGCATCTCCAGCGAGTAGCCGATGGTGGCCGCGTTGCGCAGGTTGCGCAGGCTCACCGAGCCGATGCCGAACGCATTCGAGATGCCCAGCACGCTCGTGAACGGACGCAGGTTGATGAGGCTCGTCGCCCCGTTCCACGCATAGGGCAGCACGGCGTAGAGCGTGTTCGGGCTCGCCGTGTTCACCAGCGTGACGATGGCCGCGGCGTCATCCTGCGACAGCGCCAGCTCGTCGTAGATGCCCAGGCAGCTCTGGTCGATGTACTCCTCGGCGCGCGCGCCGTGCTCCAACTGCTTCAGCCGCACCGGGCCCATCTCCGAGACACCGGAGAGCCGCGCCAGCGTCGTGAAGGGCGCCACCGTGCGAGCCGCGATGATGTTGTTGGCCGCGTCGCTGGGCAGATACCGGTCCAGCTTGAAGAAGCTCGCCGTGTTCGCGAACTGCAGGATGCCTTCACACTCCGGCGCCACGTCGACGTCCGTCGTGGTGAGCGGCGCCTGCTCGTTCTGGACTGTGTCGGCCGGCGCGGAAGGCTCGGCCGGCGGAGCGGATTCGGTGGGACCACAGCCAACCAGCAGACTCATGGAGAGAAGGGCTGAGCCGAGACGACGCATCGAGGACACCCATGGGGACAGCGAGGGAGGTGCTCCCTTACCCAGGCCCTCGGGTAGCAGGCAATCCGTGAGACAGATGAAATTTTGTGATGACAAGAAAAGTGTCACCAGCGCGCGACTCCGGCCCGGTGGATGACACCGAATCGTGACGTGCGGTGGGTTTCTGGACCTCCGGGTGGGAGTCGGGCATGCCGGAGGGCTCCACCTCGGGGATTCGCTCTGGCGGCCCCACCCGGCGAAGGAAGTGCATGCGAGCCTGTCCGTGCTGCCTGGAGACGCTGACGCCAGGTCTGCTGGGCTTCGGGAGCCGGCGCCTCGCGGGCCACTGCGAGGCGTGTGGCGACGCCGTCTGCCAGTCGTGCCTGAGCGTCGAGTCGCTCGCGGCGGCGGTGTTCCAGAAGCGCGCGGGCGCCTCCGAGGCGGGGCCCAGGAAGGTGAAGGGGCGGGTGTGCCGCTCGTGCCTGTGGGAGGCGCTGGTGGAGGAGGGGCGCACACCTTCCTTCGCCGCCCCTCGCGGGCAACGTGAGCGCGCGCGCCGCGCCGCCCGGGAGACCTGTGCGCATGCCGAGGTGAAGGCCGGCATGGGTTTCTGCCCCACCTGCGGCGACGAGGTGGTCTGGAAGAGCGAGCACGGCAACCCCGCGTGCGAGGCCTGCGGCGCGCCGTCCCATCGGTTCTTCAACTGCTGCTGGAACTGCGGGGAGTCGTTCGATGAGCAGAACGTCCCCCAGTCCGTCGCCCGCGGATACCGGCTCGACTTCGACTGTGACGCGGAGGACTGCGCGGGGAAGCTCGCGTGGCTGATGCCGTTCTGTCCGTGGTGCGGCGAGGAGAAGCACTGGGAGCATCCCGGGGCGCTGGAGTGCGAGGCCTGCGAGGTCCAGGTGGACCGTGGCTGGGCGTTCTGCGTGCGGTGTGGCGAGGAGGCTCCGCTCCCCGACGCATGTCCCCGGTGTGGCGTGGGCCTGGATGAAGCCGCCTCCGCCGCGCGCTGCGAGCAGTGTCAGCACGTGGTGTGCGGTGAGTGCTGTGACGTCGTCGTCACCGCGTCCGGGGACGAGCCGCGGGAGCGGCTGTTGTGCTCGACGTGTGGCGAGGGCGCCGAGCCCGTGGCCGACACGCGCGCCGGCGAGGAACCCGAACCGGAGCCCTCCGAGGCGGAGGAGGACGAGGACTCCGAGGAGGAGGAAGCGGAGGCTTCCGAGGAGCCCAGGCGTGAGCAGGAGCCCGCGCCGCGGCCCCAGGCCCCACCTCCGTCACCGTGGGAGGTGCTGGGCGTCGTCCGAGGCGCGCCGCTGGCGGACGTGAAGCGCGCCTATCTCGCGCTCGTCGCCCAATACCACCCCGACAAGGTGGCGCAGCTCGGACCGAAGCTCCAGGCGCTGGCGCAAGAGGAGACGCGCCGCATCATCGAGGCGTGGGAGCACATCCGGAAGCACTCGCGCCCCAGCGGTTGACGGTCGCGCTCGCCCGCGCGGTGTTTCAGCGCGAACGCCAGCCCGACATGTGAGGGGCTCGAGCCGCGTGGCCCTGGGCGTGGTGTGCACCGCACGCATGGAGAGGAGGCAGGCGGGCTGGAGCCTCGTGTCTTGGCGGCCCCATGCACCATGTCCAACCTGTCGCCCGGGTGTGTTTCGGGAGGGAGACACCGTGGCTGACTGGCGTGGCTTTGGCGCATGGCTCGTGTTGTGTCTGGGGATGGCCGGCTGTGATGGAGATGATTCATCGCCTCCCGTGGCCTCTTGTGAGGCCACCGCCTCCTGCGAGCCGGCTCCGGGAGTCCCTCCCGACGCGGGCACTCCGGATGCGGGCGTACCAGACGCGGGGACTCCGGACGGCGGAGGTGCTCCCGACGGAGGCGGTGCTCCCGGAGACTCGGACGGCGGCACCGTCCCACCCGAGGACGGAGGCACCGCGCCGCAGCCCGGCACACCCGGCAAGACACTCTGGCTGAACCATGAGCGCCAACCCCTCCACGACATGGCCGCGAGCGTCGGCACCACCTGGGATGGGTCGTCCATCTACACGGCCTCCGTCCAGGGGTCGTCGACCTCGTTCGGGCGCGCCGACGGCGCCTCGTCCCATCTCGAGCTGACGCGCTACACGCCCCATGGCGCCCGCGTGTGGACGCGCTCCTTCGCGCTGCATCCTTTTGATGGCGAAGCTCCGATGGACGTCTCGGGGACGGTCGCCATGAGCGTGTCGTCCACGGGCCGGCTCTATCTGATGACGGAGGTCCGCCATGGCACCGTGTCGATGGACACGCCGAGCCAGCCGCTCAGCGGCCTGGCCCTGTCCCGCTTCAACCCGGAGGGGCGCGGGGAGTGGTCCCTGCCGCTGCAGGGGCTCAACGAGGTGGGACTCGCGCTCGTGGCCAGCCGGGACGATGGGGCCTACGTGAGCGTGCGCGCCTCCCATCCGTACTCGGAGACGCTGCGGTGCGCTCCGACGGAGAACGCGCTCTATCGCATCAGCGCCTCGGGCACCGTCGTGTGGCGTCAGCGTGTCTCCGAGCCGGAGTGCGGCAACTACCGCGCGGAGGCGGTGAGCCTCGCGGTGCTGCCCGACGGCGGTGTGGCGCTGGGCGGCTCCTTCTTCGGCACCGTCCGCACGGCGAAGGGGACCTTCACCGCCCTGGGCCAGTCTCCCTTCCTGGCCACGTTCTCCCGGGAGGGACAGCTGACCTGGTTCAACGCCTTTCCCCGCGCCAACGGCTGGGTGACGAGCATCGGCACCACCGCGAAGGGCACGCTGGTCGCGGCGGGGAGCATGGAGGCCGGCGAGCTGCGCTGGGGCTCGCAGACGCTGCGCGACAGGCTCGCGTTCCTCCTGGTGGCGGAGGCCGCGGGCACACCGCGCTGGGTGAGGAGCCTGGGCCGCTCGGAGAAGGTCGTCATCGCCGTGGAGCCCGCCGGACGCGTGGTGGCGAGCGGCCTGTCGCGCGACTTCCCGCACCCCGCGCCGGGCGCGAGCGACCCCGCGCAGAACCCGCAGCTCTTCGCGCGCCGCTTCAACCTGGAGGGCCGCGAGCTGTGGAACCGCTTCTTCCTGCGCTCCGGAGGTCCGTCCAACCTCTTCTCCGAGCAGGTGGTGAGCGCCGTGCCCTCCGGCGAGGGGAACGGCGGCACGCTGCTGTTCGGCCACTTCTCCCACACCGAGGACTTCGGGACGGGCTCCGTCGTCCCCGACGCCACCGACACCTTCCTGCTCAAGCTGGGACCCGGCGACGCGTTCTGACCCGGACTCGGAGCCCTGGTGCTTTTGTTGGCGGCCTGCCAATAATCCGGGGCATGACGCTTCCGGTCCGTGCCGCGGTGCTGCGGGAAGTGAATGCGCCCTTCGTCCTGGAGGAGGTGGAGCTGGACGCGCCCCGCCAGGGGGAGCTCCAGGTCCGGGTGCACGCCAGTGGCATCTGTCACACGGACTTGAGCTACCGGGCGGGGCAGGGGCGCTTCGCGTTCCCCGCGGTGCTGGGCCACGAGGGCGCGGGGGTGGTGGAGTCGGTGGGTGCGGGTGTCACGGGCTTCGAGCCGGGGGACGCGGTGGTGCTCAGCTACTACTCCTGCCGCGCGTGTGGCACCTGCGCGCGCGGACAGCCCGCGTACTGTGAGCAGGGCTACGCGGGGAACTTCTCGGGGGCGCGGCCGGACGGCACGTACCCGATGCGCTGGCGCGGCGAGCCCATCCGCTCGGGCTTCTTCCACCAGTCGTCCTTCGCCACGCACGTGCTGGCGCACCAGCACAACGCGGTGAAGGTGGCGAAGGGCGCGCCGCTGGAGCTGCTGGCGCCCCTGGGCTGCGGCTTCCAGACGGGCGCGGGCGCGGTGCTGGAGTCGTTCCGGCTGCAGCCCGGACAGCGCCTGGCCGTCTTCGGCGTGGGCGCGGTGGGGCTGGCGGCGGTGATGGCGGCGCGCGTGGCGGGCGCGGCGAGCATCTTCGCGGTGGACCTGGATGCCCGGCGGCTGGAGCTGGCGCGGGAGCTGGGCGCCACCGACACCTTCCTCGCGGACGAGCCGGAGCTGACGCGCACGGTGCTCAAGAAGACGCGGGGCGGGGTGGACTTCGCGCTGGAGTGCGTCGGCTCTCCGAAGGTGCTGCGACAGGCGTTCGATGTGACGCGCCCGCTGGGGACGTGCGGGTTGCTCGGCCTGCCAGGCGCGGACGCACAGGTCTCCATCCCGATGACGGCGCTGCTGTTCGGCAAGCGGCTGGTGGGGATGCTCGAGGGCGACGCCGACCCGAAGCGCTTCATCCCCCGCCTGGTGTCGCTGCATGCGGAGGGGCGCTTCCCGCTGGAGAAGCTCAGCCGCTCGTACGACTTCGAGGCCATCAACGACGCGGTCCACGACATGGAGTCGCGCACGGCCATCAAGCCCGTGCTGCGCATGCACACAGGAGCGACACGATGAGCTTCGACGAGGTGGTGAAGGCGGGGACGCTGAGCCAGGCGGAGGCGCTCGCGCTGTTCGACCGCCTGGCGCCGGTGGAGCTCGCGTCCCTGGTGGGCACGTGGAAGGGCAGTGAGCTGCGCACCGGACACCCGATGGACGGGATGCTGGGCGCCACGGGCTGGTACGGCAAGCAGTTCCTCGACGCCGAGAGCGTGCACCCGCTGCTGTTCTACACGGAGGACCGCGCGGCGGTGTTCCCGGTGGACCCGCGGAAGTGGCCGTCACCCACGATTCGAGGCCCCGTGGGGCCGCATCGCGCCGACGTGGAGACGTCGAAGTTCAAGGCGCGCCTGCGCAAGGTGGAGTACCGGGGCCAGCTCAGCGCGACGATGATCTACGACGACTGGCCCACGCTCGACGTGTTCCGGAAGGCCGACGAGAACACGCTCCTGGGTCTCATGGACGCGCGCGGCATGCCGTCGCCGTACTTCTTCTTGCTGCGGCGGGACGCGAACGCGCCGGCGCTCAAGTAGGGGGCACGGCCAGCACGAAGCGCGCGTAGCCCAGCTCCGCCGCGTTCTTCATCAGCTCCACGTTGGCCCAGGCGACGATGTCGCCGAAGGGCTTGCCCGTGAGCGGCCAGCGCGTGCGCGCGCTCGACTGCAGGTCCTCGTCGGTGAGGCGGTTGATGGCCTCGCGCCACGCGTCGTGCAGCCCGACAATCCACGCGCGCACCGCGTCCGCGGAGCCGGGCCAGACGACGGCCTCCCGCGTCAGGGTGCCGTCGCCGAACGAGTGGTTGTGCACCATGGACCACCAGAAGCCCAGGTGCCACGTCAGCCAGGCCACACTCGCGGGGCCCAGGTCATAGCCCTCGTGCTCGGGCCATTGGGCGCGCCAGTGTCCCTGCGCGTCCTGCGTCACGTGCAGGCCCACCGACGCGGGGCGCCGCAGGCAGTCCTCCGTGGTGAGCCCTTCCAGGTGGTAGCGGGTGAGGGCCCACGCGAGGTCGAGCTGGCCCAGGAGCGTGTCTCGGACGGGGTTCGCCATGGGGCGCGACCCTAGGGGGCTTTGCCGGGGCCGTCCATGCCAGGGGGCCCAGGTCAGGACGCGGCGCGCCCGCGCGTGCGTGCCCAGCCCAGGAGGCAGCCGAGGATGGGTTGGAAAGCCGTCGCAGGGCGCCAGGCCGGGCCCGAGGTTAGACTCTCCGCAATGAACTCCAGCGCATCCGGTCGTTCGTCCGTCGTCGTGGCGGAGCTGGGGCCCACGAACACTGGAAAGACCCACCGGGCCATCGAGCGGATGCTCGAGCACGACACGGGCATGATGGGGCTGCCGCTGCGCCTGCTCGCCCGCGAGGTCTACGACCGGGTGACCGCCCGGGTGGGCGAGGGGCGCGTGGCGCTGATGACGGGCGAGGAGAAGCGCCTGCCGCCGCGCCCCGACTACTGGATCTGCACGGTGGAGGCGATGCCGCTGGACCGCGCCGTCGACTTCCTGGCGGTGGACGAAATCCAGCTCGCCGCGCATTGCGAGCGGGGACATGTCTTCACGGACCGGCTGCTCCACGCGCGAGGCCGCAAGGAGACGTGGTTTCTGGGCGCGGAGACGATGCGGCCGATGGTGCAGTCGCTCATCCCGCACGTCTCGCTCAAGCGGGCCACGCGCCTGTCCCAGCTTCGCTACGCGGGCCGGCGCTCGTTGAAGAGCCTGCCGCCGCGCTCCGCGGTGGTCGCGTTCTCCGCGGACCGCGTCTATGAGCTGGCCGAGGCGCTGCGCCGGCTGCGCGGTGGGGTGGCCGTGGTGCTGGGCGCGCTGTCGCCCCGGACGCGCAACGCCCAGGTGGCGATGTACCAGTCCGGGGAGGTGCAGTACCTGGTGGCGACGGATGCCATCGGCATGGGGCTGAACCTGGACCTGGGCCACGTGGCCTTCGCCTCGCTCTCCAAGTTCGACGGCGCCGAGCAGCGGGAGCTGTTCCCGGACGAGCTGGCGCAGATCGCCGGCCGCGCGGGACGCCACCTGAACGACGGGACGTTCGGCACGCTGAACACGCTGGAGGAGCTGCCGCCCCGGGTCGTCACCGCCATCGAGACGCACCGCTTCCCCGCGGTGCGCAGCCTCATCTGGCGCAACGCGGAGCTCGACTTCGCGAGCCCCGAGTCGCTGCTGGATTCGCTGTCGCGGGCCCCGCGTCACAACGCCTTCGTGCGGGTGGAGCGCGCCGATGACTTCGATGCGCTGAAGGACCTCTCGCACATTCCGGCCGTCCGCGACGTCGTCGTGGATCGCGCGGGCGTGGAGCTGCTGTGGCAGGTCTGCCAGATACCCGACTTCCGCAAGGGGCTGTTCGGCCAGCACGTCAGCCTGTTGCGGGAGACGTTCCTCCAGCTCACCGCGGGGGACGGGGTGCTGGACGCGACGTGGCTGGCCAAGCAGGTGTCGCCGCTTGATGACGTCTCCGGGGACCTCCACACGCTGATGGACCGGCTGGCCGCCATCCGCATCTGGACGTACATCAGCCACCGCTCCAGCTGGCTGCGCGACGCGGAGCAGTGGCAGGAGCGCACGCGGCACATCGAGGACGCGCTGGGGGATGCGCTGCACGAGCGCCTGGTGGAGCGCTTCGTCCAGCGGGCCGCGCGCAGGAGCGCCCGGCGCTTCGTGCGGGCCTCCGCCACGCCCGCGCCGAGCTCGGACAATCCGTTCGCGAAGCTCGGCGCGCTGTTGGGCGAGACCGGCTCCGCGGAGGGGCTGATGACCGAGGAGCAGTTCGTGCAGCGCGTGGTGGACGCGACGCACGAGGTCTTCGAGGTGGATGCGTCCGGGAACATCTCCTTCGAGAGCCAGCCCCTGGGGCGGCTGGTGCGGGGGACGGATCGGCGCTCGCCGCAGGTGGCGCTCGCGGAGCCGGAGGTGTGGACGGGCGGCGCGAGGCGGCGATTGGAGCGGCGGCTCCATGCGCTGGCCCGCGACCTGGTCACCGAGGCGATGGGCGGGTTCCCGGCGGAGTCGCTCACCGGGGCGGGGCGCTCGCCGCCGACGCGTGGGCTGGCGTACCGGCTGGCCGAGGGTGTCGGGCTGATTACCGTGGGCGAGGCGCGCGAGCAGTGGGCGCTGCTGGACGAGGAGTCGCGCGAGCGGCTCAAGGCCGTGGGCGTGCGCGAGGGCCGCCGCTTCGTCTACGTGGCCGGCGCGCTCGCTCCGCAGGCGCTGGAGCGCAGGTGCATGCTGACGGCGCTGTTCCTCCAGAAGCCCGCGCCGCGTGGGGTGCCCCGTGAGCCCGTGCTCGACGCGGCCGGATGGAATGTGCGCGACGCGCGAGCCTTCGGCTACGAGCTGCTGGGGCCGGCGGCGCTGAGAATCGACCTGGTCGAGCGCCTGGGCGAGGCGCTGCGCCATCCTCGCGGTGCCGCCGAGGTGCAGGCGTTGACGCGCGAGCTGCGCCTGGAGGGCGGGACGCGTGCCCTGGTGCTGCGCGAGCTGGGGGGCGCGCCTCCGGGGACCGCGTCGAAGCGGCGGCGTCGCCGACGACGAGGGAAGGCGCCCTCGATGGCCCCGGACAAGGCGGGCACGCATGGCCCGTCCGCACACACGGGGACGCGCCCGGTCCCCCGTCGCGACGGCCCGGAGTCTCGCGGCGCACAGGGAACGCCCAAGTCGGACTGACGTCGGTGGTCCACCTCGCGGCGCGCGGGAGTCATCCGGGGCGGATGGACACCGGCGTGGTCGTCGCGGCTGCTCCGTGGGCCGACGTCGAGCCGCGTCATAGCGAACCGCGCCTACCCACTTCGTGAAGGACGCGTCGGGCCCGGATCTTGAAGACCGCACAGTCGTCGGGGGGCCGGGACACGCGGAAGGCTTGGACATGAAGGCAGTGGTCGCGGGAGCGTTGTTGCTGTCGACGGGCGCCTGGGCACAGGACGAGGCCCGTCTCACGGGGGCGGAGCTGGGCGTGGGCGTGGGCTACGCCCGAGGCAAGGACCTGGAAGGGGAGACGCATGGCGGGCCTGGCGTCCGGCTGCATCTGCTCAAGCACCTGGGGCGCTTCTTCTCCATCGGTCCGGAGCTCGCCGTGTACGCGAGGGCGGGCTCCCGGATGGACGTCACCTTCGATGGCTCGCAGCACCACTATGACCTGCGGAACCGGGCGCTCCTCCAGCTCGGAGGCGTGGCATGGCTGGGCGTGGACCTGGGCGGCGTCCGGCCCGCGGTGCTCTTCGGCGCGGGCTGGAACAAGGGCACCGTCAGCAACCTGGGCTACTCGGTGGGCGCGGAGCTGGAGTTCCGTCCCACGCCGTGGCTGCCGCTCGCCCTGGAGGGCCGGCTCCACAAGAACCTCCACAACTACACCTACGAGACCAACAGGAAGGCGGACTACCTCAACCTGGGCATCGGCTGGCGGCTGCTCTGGTGAGCCACGCATCGCGTGAGCGGCCCCGAATTCCGGGGGGCGGCTGACAGGCCTGTCGCGAACAACCTCCTCGCGCCGTGGCGGGATGACACGGGTGTCATCCCCACGTGCGGGCCCCGCTTCAGCGCGCCGTGCGCAGGGCGGGGAGCACGTGCTCCGCGAACGCGTCGATGAAGCGCTCCTGCCCGCGGTTGACGTTGTGCAGGTACAGGTGGCTGAAGCCGAGCTTCACGTCCTCGGCGAGCCAGTCGACGTGGCGCTGGAAACTGGAGGACACCCGCACGTGTCCCTCCAAATCCTTGGGCTGGACGGTGCGCGCCAGCTCCTGGAACTGCGCGGGCGAGCGCAGGTCCGTGAGCACGGAGCTGGCGAAGATGTTCGTCGCCCACTGCTCCATCGCGCCCTGGAGCGCGGCCTGCTCGTCCTCCGCCCAGGAGAGCTGCACCTTGAGGAACATCGGCTTGCCCTCGCCGCCACCCCGGTGGAAGGCCTTCACCATCTTCCGCAGCTCGTCCGGGGGCTTGCTCACGGTGATGAGCGCGTCCGCCCAGCCGCCCACCCATTCGGCGGTCTGGGGCGTTATCGCCGCGCCCACCAGCAGGGGCGCCTGCTGGGGCCTCGAGTAGAGCTTCGCCTCCTCCACGCGCACGAGGCCCCGGTGCGTCACCGTCTCCCCCCGGAAGAGCGCGCGCATGATGTCCACGCACTCGCGCAGGCGCGCGTTGCGCAGGTCCTTCGGGGGCCAGGGCTCCCCGGTGATGCCCTCGTTGACGAACTGCCCGCTGCCCAGGGCGGCCCAGGCGCGGCCCGGGAACATCTCCGCGAGCGTGCCCAGGGCTTGCGCGATGAGGGCCGGGTGATAACGCTGTCCGGGAGCGTTCACGACGCCCAGACTGGACAGCCGCGTGGTGGCGAGCGCCGCGCCCATCCAGCTCCACGCGAAGCCGCTGTGTCCCTGCGCCTCGCTCCAGGGGTGGAAGTGGTCGGAGTTGAGCGCGGCCGTGAAGCCCGCGGCGTCGGCCCGGCGCACCAGGCGCAACAACTCACTGGGAGCAAACTGCTCATGGGAGGCGTGATAACCGAGCGTGAGCATGCGCACGCACGTTGGTGCCGCCCGCGCGCCGTCGCGAGCCCCTCGTGTTCATGACTGTGTGCTGTCGCACGCATGACGCCCCCCCGGGTGCGTCCTTCGTCCAGCATCTCCACCTTCGCCTCAGGGGAGACGGATGATTCAGGACCTCTGGTACAAGAACGCGGTCATCTACTGCCTGGACGTCGAGACGTTCATGGACGGCAACGGCGATGGTGTGGGCGACTTCGGCGGGCTCCAGCGCCGGCTCGACTACCTGGCGGGCCTGGGCGTGACGTGCCTGTGGTTGACGCCCTTCCACCCTTCGCCCAATCGCGACAACGGGTATGACATCACGGACCACTACGGCGTGGACCCGAGGCTGGGGAGCCTGGGGGACTTCGTGGAGTTCACCCACCAGGCGAAGCAGCGCGGCCTGCGCGTCATCATCGACCTGGTCCTCAACCACACGAGCGACAAGCACCCGTGGTTCCAGGCCGCGAGCAAGGACCGGGACAGCCGCTTCCACGACTTCTACGTGTGGTCCGACAAGAAGCCGAAGGACGCGCACAAGGGCATGGTGTTCCCGGGCTCGCAGCACACGACGTGGACGTACGCGCCCGGCGCGAAGCGCTGGTACTTCCACCGCTTCTTCCCCTTCCAGCCCGAGCTGAACATCACCCACCCCGCGGTGCGCGAGGAGCTGCTCAAGGTGATGGGGTACTGGCTGCAGCTGGGCGTGTCCGGCTTCCGGGTGGACGCGGTGCCCTTCCTGGTGGAGCTCAAGGGCATGCGCAACCACGGCATCGAGGACCCGTACGAGCTGCTGGACCGGATGCGCGAGTTCCTCTCCTGGAGGAGCGGGGACGCCATCCTCCTGGCCGAGGCCAACGTCACCATGGACGAGGTGATGAACTTCTTCGGCAAGGACGGAGACCGGATGCAGATGGTCTTCAACTTCGCCGCGAACCAGAGCTACTTCCTGTCGCTGGTGACGGAGGACGCGACGCCGCTCGTGGAGTCGCTGCGCTCGGCGCCCAGGCTGCCGCACCTGGCGCAGTGGGCGAACTTCCTGCGCAACCATGACGAGCTGGACCTGGGGCGCCTGCCCGCGAAGGCTCGCAAGCGCGTCTTCGCGGAGCTGGGCCCGGAGCCGAGGATGCAGCTGTACGAGCGCGGCCTGCGGCGGCGGCTCGCGCCCATGCTGGCGGGGGACAGGCGGCGGCTGGACGTGTCGTTCAGCCTGATGCTGTCGCTGCCGGGGACGCCGGTGCTCTGGTACGGCGACGAGCTGGGCATGGGCGAGGACCTGTCGCTGCACGAGCGCCAGAGCGTGCGCACGCCGATGCAATGGGCCGACGAGCCGCACGGTGGCTTCACGCGCGCCGAGGAGCCCTTCCGTCCCGTGGTGGAGCGGGCGCCCCATGGCTACCGGCAGGTGAACGTCGAGCACCAGCGCAGGGACCCGGGCTCGCTGCTCAACTGGATGGAGCGCATGGTGCGCATGCGCAAGGAATGTCCGGAGCTGGGGTGGGGCGCGTGGCGGTTGTTGAGCGTGAGGAACAAGAACGTGCTCGCGCTGCGGTACGACTGGAAGGGCGAGACGCTGGTGACGCTGCACAACCTGTCGGGCAAGGCTTGCGAGGTGAGCTTCTCACCGGGCGGGCCTCCGGCGCGGCTCGTCCACCTGCTCTCGGAGGACCACTCGTCGCCCGGCAAGACGGGACGCCACCGTGTGACGCTGGAGGGGTACGGTTACCGGTGGTACCGGATGGAGCAGCGCCTCGCGCCGCCCGCCACGGATTGAGGCCGGGACAGGCGTCGTCCCCGCGAGCCGCCGGGGTAAGGTGGCCGCATGCGTGGTGCTTCGACGGTGGGGACGAGGATTCTCGCGGGAGTGGGTGTCCTGGGCGCGGTGGGGTTCCTCCTGTGCCTGGACACGGGCCCGGTCGAGGTCCGGCTGGTGACCAAGTCGCTGCCGATGCTCTGCCTGCTGCTGTGGCTGTGGCCGCCCCGGGAGCGCCAGGCGCGACTGATTTTCGTGGGGCTGGGGTTGTCGCTGCTGGGCGACGTGCTGCTGGACGCGAGCAAGGCGCTGTTCCTGCCGGGGCTGGGAGCGTTCCTGCTGGCCCATGTGAGCTACACGGCCGCGTACCTCTGCGTGACGCGTGCGCCGCGGTGGGGGAGGGCGCTGCCGTTCCTGGTGCTGGCGGTGGGGGCCAGCGTCGTGCTGGGCCCCCACCTGGGCGCCATGGCCGGGCCGGTGACGGCCTACGTCGTGGTCATCTGCACGATGACCTGGCGCGCGGCGGCGCTGCTGGGCGCGTCCGGACTGACGCGACGGGAGCAGGGGTCCGCGTTCGCGGGGGCGCTGCTGTTCGCCATCAGCGACGGGGTGCTCGCGGTGAAGCTCTTCGTGACGCCGGTGACGGGAGGCAGCTACGTCGTGATGCTGACGTACTGGGCCGCGCAGCTGTGCATCGCCTGTTCCGCGCGGCGCCCGCGTGCCGAGGAGGCCGCGGACGCGCGGATGGCGACGGCGTGAGCCAGGGCTACTGCGCCTCCATCAACAGGAAGCTGAAGTCCGCGGAGCCGTCACCGCTGGCCTTGGGGGCCTGGCCATGGCAGCCCAGGCAGCTCGCGGTGGATTGGATATACGTCTCCATCGTGGTGTTGGCGAGCACGGGCGGAGTGCCCTGCGGCGCGCCTCCGGTGGCCCACTGGGTGCTGATGAGCTGGTAGTTCTCCCAGACGGAGCCCTTGAGCAGCGCGCGGTAGTACGCATTGAGGCCGGGGTCTGCCTGGATGGGCGTGGTGCGCGTCACCTGGACCGGGGCGTTGAGCGGCCCGCCGTCGGGCGCGAGCTCCGTGTAGGGCTCCTTCGCCGTCTGGGTATTGGGCGTGCAGTTCCCCGTGCAGTGCGGGTTGAAGAACGAGGACGTCGTGTTGTCCACGTGCTCGAAGGTGGACCAGAACCAGGTCTGCTGCGTGTCCGTCTTGTGGATGATGTGCAGGCCGACCAGGCCCACGGTGACGGGGTTGGCGCCGGGGCTCGGGTCTCCGGCGTCATCGTTGAAGACCCAGGCCTGACGCATGAAGAAGCGCTTGCCGGAGATCTCCTGCGCGGAGAGCACCTTCCACGATGCCTTCACCTCCATGGCGCCCACCGGGCCGCACGGCTTGCCATTGCACGGCCCCGGACTCTGGTTGGCGCCGGTGGGGAAGGAGATGGTGACGCCCTTCTGTCCGGCTGCGTTCCAGAGGTTGTTGGTGATGAGGTAGTTGTACTCGTCCTGGTTGAGGCGCTTCTCGTAGCGCACGAAGCGCCCGTTCTGGTCCGTCAGCGGACCCCCGACGGCCTGCTCGATGTCCGGGAGCTTCTCTCCGATGGCGTCCGAGGCCTTGGAGGTGCTGAGCAGCAGCTTGTGCACGCCGGTGTTCAGCGCCTGGAGGCGCCCGGTCTCCAGCAGCTTCGTGCGCTGACGCAGCTTCGTCTCGAAGGCCGCGGGCGTGTTGAAGCTGCACCACGCGCCGGGCTTGCTCCCCGGTGGCACGAACATGTCCAGGTCATCCGGGTAGGTCTCCCAGACCGTGGGCCCCTGGCCACTGAGGATGCTGCTCTGGGTATTGGCCGTGCACGAGGAGGGATTCGCGGGCCAGTTGAGCGCGATGAAGGTGTTCCACGAATACACATCCACGTCGGACTGGAACTCACCGAAGCGCGGACACGCGTTGGCGGGGACGACGGCGAGCGCGGGGGTGATGGCCGTGGCGCACGTCGAGCCGGGACAGGTGGGGTCCGGGTTGCAGGCCTGGGGCAGCGGCGGAGCATCCGTGGACCCGATGGGACCCGGATTGGGGGAGGAGGTCGCACAGGCGATGATGGCCGCAGAGGCCAGCACACCGCCCACCAGCAGCTTCCCAGCGAAGGCAGACACGACGCGCATGAATCACCTCGGGGTGTGAGGAGACGAAGGCGCGCGAGGCTATTGCAAGGCAGGGGCCCGGGGAGGGGAGAGGTGCCAACCTCCCGGAAGAGGTGGGCCCCGCCACATCCCCTGGGCCTCGGGCGTTGCTTCGAGACGCGCTTGCGTCGAACGATGACGCGCGCGGGTGGGCAACGAGTTCAACCAGACCCAGGGGAAACCCCAGGGTCAGAACAGGAAGTCCGTCGTCAGGAAGTCCGACTCGCGCCGGGTGAGGATGGATTGCACCAGGTGCGTGTTGGCCGGCGTCGTCTTCGTGGCGACGAGCGTGCGGATGGAGAACACGCGCAGCGCGTCCGCGACGGACAGCGTGCCCTCGGCGGAGTCCTTGCGGCCGTTGAAGGGGAACGTGTCCGGCCCTCGCTGGCACTGGCAGTTGAGGTTGATGCGGCCCACCTGGTTCGAGAACGCGTCGATGAGCCGGCCGATGCGCGCCGGGTCCTGGCCGAACAGGCTGAGCTGCTGGCCGAACTGGGACTCCACCACGAGCTGGATGACCTCCTCGTCCCGGTCGAACACCATCACCGGCACCACCGGGCCGAACTGCTCCTCGCTCGACAGCCGCATGTCCCTGGTCACCGGGTACACCACCGCGGGCGCGAAGAACGAGTGCGACGACTGACCTCCGGTGGCGTTCACCACCCGCGCGCCCTTGGCCACGGCGTCGTCCACCAGGCCTTGCAGGTAGTCCGCCTTGCCGGGCTCCGGCAGGGGGGTGATGGCCACGCCCGGCTCCCACGGCATGCCGGGCTTGAGCGCGTCCACCGCGGCGGTGAGCTTCTTCAGGAACACCTCCGCGATGCTCCGGTGCACCACGAGCAGCTTGAGCGCCGTGCAGCGCTGGCCGTTGAAGGAGAGCGCGCCGATGATGCACTCCTTCACCGCGTTATCCAGGTCCGCATCCTCCAGGATGATGGCCGGGTTCTTCGCGTCCAGCCCGAGCACCGACTTGAGCCGGTGTGGCCGGGGATGCATCCGCTTCAGCTCGCTGGCGCCCCGGTGGGTGCCGATGAAGGCGAACAGGTCCACCTGCCCGCTCTCCATCAGCGCGCCCACCGTCTCGCGGCCCTTGCCGTAGATGATGTTGATGACGCCCGGAGGGAAGCAGTCGCGGAACGCCTCCAGCAGCGGCCGGATGAGCAGCACGCCGAACTTCGCCGGCTTGAAGACCACCGTGTTGCCCATCAGCAGCGCGGGGAACAGCGTGCTGAAGGTCTCGTTGAGCGGGTAGTTGTACGGCCCCATGCACAGCGCCACCCCCATGGGGGCCCGGCGAATCTGCGCCATGATGCCCTGGTCCTGCACGAAGCGGGACGAGGTGCGGTCCAGCTCCTTCAGCGCGCGCACCGTCTCCACGATGAGGTCGACGGTGCGGTCGAACTCCTTCTCCGAGTCCGGCTGCGTCTTGCCAATCTCCCACATCAACAGGTTGACCACCGTGGCGCGCTGGGCGCGCATGGCCACGAGGAAGCGCTCCACCGCGTCGATGCGCTCCGCCACCTTCATCGTCGGCCAGACGCCCCGGCCCGAGTCGTACGCCTTCACCGCCGCGGCGAGCGCGGCGAGCGACTCTTTCGAGGTGAGCTGCGGCGTGGCCCCGAGCACGCGCTGCTGGAGCCCCTCGGGCGTGCGGAGGAAGACGGGGCTGCGCACGGGGCTGAGGTCCCCCTCCCAGGTCCTCAGCTCGCCACCCACCAGGTACTCCCGCTGCTCGAGATAGGGCGGGAGCCGCACGCTGGAGGGGAGCTGCGCTTCGGTCGGGAAGAGGTCGGCGAGTGGCGTCATGGCGGCCTTCTTAACGAGGCGCCTCTCTCCTGGCACCTCTTCCCGTGAAGGGTTGGACGCAGGAACCGGCAGTGGGACCGGCCAGTCGGCCCACCCGGGAGGAGTACCTCGCCGCCCATGCGCGGAGTCGTGACGAGCCCCACCGTCAAACCGGGAGGCAGACGCGACGTGGGGGCGCGTGAGCGGAGCGAGGGGCTGCCCGGGGCGTCACCGTCCGCGTCCGTCGGCCGGAAAGGAGCCGAGCCTTGGCGCTCGAGGAGGATGTCTCCCCCTCGTGGGGAGGCTTGCTGGCGCGGTGGGGGCCCGTCCTGCGGACGCGCCAGGGGCTTCGACGCGAGCGAGCCGGGCTCGTCCAGAGCGGGCTCGAGGAGGTGCTGCCGGTGCTCCTGGAGGCGCTCGCCCGGGCGCTCCAGGAGGAGGCTCTTCCTCCCTCGTCCGAGGTGCTCCGGGACCTGCGCGTCGGACAGGCGGAGCGCTGGCATGCCCGCCCGGGCCTGGAGGCCCGCGGGGTCGTCCAGGAGTACGGCCTGCTCCACGACTGCCTGCTGGAGCTGATGGAGGAGGCGGGCGTGACGGCCACGCCGCGACAGCTGCGCATCCTGGCCGCGGTCTTCCGCGAGGCGAGCACGGACGCGGTGGGGCGCCTGTCTACGAGCACGGAGGCCTCGAGGAGCGAGGGGTGGCTGCAGGCCATCATCGACCACGCGCCTCCGGTCATCTTCGCCAAGGACGCGCAAGGGCGCTTCGTGCTGGTCAACCGGAGCTTCGAGGAGGCGCTGGGGAGGTCTCGCGCCAGCGTGCTCGGCAAGACGGACTTCGACCTGTTCCCCGCCGCCGTGGCGCGGCGCAACCGGGAGCACGACGAGCGGGTGCGACAGTCGCTCCGGCCCGTGACGGAGGATGAGCACATCCCTGGCGTCCAGGGCGTGCGCACCTGGTTCGCGATGAAGTTCCCGCTGCCCACCGTGGGCGCGGAGGGGCCCATCATCTGCGGCATCTCCACGGACATCACCGACGCGCACCGCACCCACCAGGCGCTGCGCGAGAGCGAGGAGCGCTTCCGCCTGTTGATGGACGCGGTGGAGGACTACGCCATCCTCCTGTTGGACCCGGAGGGCCGCGTGGTGAGCTGGAACGCGGGCGCCGAGCGGCTCACCGGATGGAAGGAGCAGGAGGTGCTCGGGCGGCACTACGCGCTCTTCGCGCCCGAGGAGCAGGTGACCCGGGGAGAGCCCCAGCGGCTGCTGCGCGAAGTGGCGGACGGAGGTCACTTCCGGGGCGAGCTGCGACGAAAGCGGCGGGACGGCTCGTGCTTCTGGGCGGACCTGGACATCGCCGCCGTGCGCGACGAGGCGGGACGGCTGCGCGGGTTCGCGAACGTGGCGCGCGACATCACCGCGAAGAAGCAGAGCGAGATGGCCAGGGACTTCCTGCTGGAGGCGGGGCGGGTGCTCGCGGGCTCGTTGGACCTGGAGACCACGCTGGGCGCCTTCGCGGGCCTGGTCGTGGAGCATGTCTCCGACTACTGCGTGGTGGACCTGCTGGAGGCGAGCGGCCAACTGGTCCGACAGGAGGCGGCGGCGAGGGCGCCCGAGCGGCAGGACCTCATCCGAAAGCTCCTGGCATTCGCGCCCCGGACGGAGGAGGACGGCCCGCTGGCGCGAGCGCTGGCGTTGGCGCAGCCCATCGTCGTGCAGGAGGTGACCTCCCGGTTTCTCGACTCGGTCTCCAGCGACGCGGCGCACCGCGAGGTGCTGGAGGCGCTGGGGCCGCGCTCCGCGGCGCTCGTGCCCGTGGTGTCACGCGGGCGCGCGCTCGGGCTCATCCACCTGGTGTGGACGCGGCCGCATGACTCGCTGGAGATGGAGGCGCTGGTGGAGCTGGCCCGGGGCGTGGCGGACCGCGCGGCGGTGGCCATCGAGAACGCGCGGCTGTACCGCGAGGTCCGGGACGCGGTGCGCGTGCGCGAGGACGTGGTGGCCATCGTCAGCCATGACCTGCGCAACCCCTTGCATGCCATCCAGCTGACGGCGACGTCGTTGTTGCGCAAGGGCACCCTGCCGGAGGGGGGCGTGAAGGGGCTGGAGCGCATCATGGAGGCGACGCAGCGGGCCTCGCGCTTGATTCGGGACCTGCTGGACTTCACCCAGGCGAGAGCGGGGGAGCGCATCCCCATCCGGCCGTGCGCCATGGACCTGCATGTGCTGGCGCGCAAGGTGGTGGACGAGGTGCTGCTCGCGCACCCGCGGCGCGACATCCAGGTGGAGTTCCAGGGGAATGGGAGGCTGGAGGCGGACGCGGACCGGCTGGCCCAGGTGGTCTCCAACCTGGTGGGCAACGCGCTCCAGCACAGCGCTCCGGACTCGTGTGTCCGCGTCCACCTGCGCGAGGCCGGGGACGGCGTGCTCCTGGAGGTCCACAACGTGGGGACACCCATTGCGTCCACGCTGCTGCCCACGCTGTTCGAGCCCTATCGCCGGGGGCCGGAGGCGCGCTCCGGCCAGGGCAGCATCGGCCTGGGGCTCTACATCTCCCGACAAATCGTGCTGGGACATGGAGGCAGCATCGAGGTGTCCTCCAACGAGTGCGGCACCTGCTTCAAGGTGTGGCTGCCGCGCCGCCGGGGGCCATGAGGCCGCGATGACTGGGATTGCCGCGTGCGACGCGGCCGACCTCAATCACACGCTTGGGTATTGGGCTTGCAGAAGCGCTCGCCCACGGACCCCGAGCAGCCCAGGACGAAGACGGAGAGCACGAACGTCAGGATGCGCTTCATGGTCAACCACTCCTTGGATGAGGTTTGCGCGCGGGAGCCGACCATGAACCCGCACGTGTGTTCAAAGAAATGCGCACAGTGTGTGAATATAGACGCCGAGGCCATTCTTGACGTCCCGCGCCGACGCGACGCGCAGGTTCCCATGTAGCCCGCTGTCTCCCTCGTCGCGGTGACGCGTCCTCGCGTACACTCACGTCTCCAGACCAGGGGGGAGCCATGCGACGCAGTGCGGCTCGGGTTCATGCGAGTCATTCATCCGAGACACGGAGCTCCACCCCTGCGTCGCGTCCGCTCGCGCCGGCTGCGACGCAGGCCGTCTCGGCGCGCGCCGTGGCCGGGCCCGGAGCC
This sequence comes from Myxococcus sp. AB025B, assembly GCF_006518215.1. NCBI lineage: Bacteria > Pseudomonadati > Myxococcota > Myxococcia > Myxococcales > Myxococcaceae > Myxococcus > Myxococcus sp. AB025B. Next base: position 16,149 of record NZ_SRLW01000074.1, on the reverse strand, counting down.
GTCGTGCCGGGCGTCCGGTTCGACTTCAGCCGGCTCGCGCTCACCCCCAGCGTGCAGCGCGTCGCGTGCGCGGGGGGCGCCTGCTCCTGCTCGTCCTGCGACAAGAAGAAGGAGGAGGTGGCCCGGGCGGCCCAGCCCGGCGTCCCGGGCGCGGGGCCTTCCGAGCAGGTGTCCGCGCACGTCGCCCGCGGCCTGGGCGCGGGTCAGCCCCTGGAGTCCTCCGCGCGCGCCTTCTTCGAGCCGCGCTTCGGCCAGGACCTGGGGGGCGTGCGCATCCACACCAACGCGAAGGCTGCGGACTCGGCGCGCGCGCTCCAGGCTCGCGCGTACACGGTGGGCAGCGACATCGCCTTCCAGGAGGGAGCGTACTCACCGTCCACCCACGCGGGACGTCGGCTGCTCGCACATGAGCTGACGCACGTGCTGCAGCAGACCGGAGGCCGCGCCACCTCCGGAGCCCGGCTGGCCCGCTTCGCCACGGGTGGGCTGTCGGTGACCTCCCCAGGGGACGCCTCCGAGCGCGAGGCCGAGTCCATGGCGGACACGGTGATGGCGGACGGCGCGACGCGTGAGCCGGGGCGCCACTGCCTGGGCGTGGCGCGGGATTTCACCCCCGCGCCCGCGTCGAAGTACACGGTGCCCTCACCGCCGGCGCCTCCCACGCCGCCGCCCACCCAGACGACGTCGGACGTGCCGCCGACCCAGTCGGGCACCCCCGTCAACAAGAACGGGCTCGTCGCCGCCGAGGAGGGCGTCAACCTGCGCGCCTCGCCCGACACCGGCACGGCCCCGCTGGAGCGGCTCCCGCAGAACACCCGCCTGTTCGTCAGCCGCGAGCAGTCCGGCGGCTGGTACTTCGTGATGCTGGTGGATGGCCGCTTCGGCTACGTGGCCAAGTCGCATGTCACCGTGGACATGCCCGACCCGGAGGCGAGGCTGTACCGCATCGCGTCCGGCGAGACGGCGCTCGACATCGTCAAACGCTTCTACAAGTCCGACGCGACGAAGTGGGGCCAGGACGAGCGCTTCTTCGTCAACGTGCTGGTGTTCGTCAACGCGGAGCGCGGCCGCAAGGGCATCTTCAAGCCGGACCCGGAGGGGGACTGGGACACCACCCAGACGCACGCGGGCTCGCAGATATGGATACCGGGCGTCGAGTTCGCCAAGACGCTCAAGGGCCAGGTCTCCTCGGGCTCCATCACCTACGAGGCCTACCAGAAGGTCAAGAACGTCATCACCGCCATCGGTGAGTTCCTGGCCGGCTCCATCGCCTTCGTGGCGGGGCTGCTGCACGGCGTGCTCGAGTCGCTCTGGGACACGCTGGTGGGCCTGGTGGACCTGGCGAAGCTCGCGGGCAAGCTGGTGTGGAGCCTGGTCACCGGCAACCTGCTCTCCGACATCCGGGGCTTCTTCAGCGACCTGTCCAAGCTCGACTTCAAGCAGCTGGTGTCCGCGGGGCTCGACGCGCTGGACAAGAAGTGGAACGACCCGAGCCTCCTCAAGCGCTGGCACTTCCGGGGCTGGATTACCGGCTACGCGCTGGCGGAGATCGTGATGCTGTTCTTCAGCGGCGGCGCGCTCACGGCGCTCAAGGGCGCGGGCAAGGCGGGCAAGTTCGCCCAGTTCCTCGCCAAGATGCCGCGCGCGGCGAAGTTCCTGGAGAAGGCCGGCGAGGCCGCCAAGGGGCTCAAGGAGGCCGAGTCCCTGCGCAAGGGCATGAAGGCGCTCACCACGGCGCGCGACTGGGCCGTGCGGGTGCTCAAGGTGCCCGGCCACCTCCTGCAGAACCTCTCCGCGGAGGCGCTCGAGCGGCTCAAGCGGCTGCCCCAGTGGGCCATCGAGCGCTTCAGCGAGCTGAGCGACGTGGCCAAGGCGCGCGTGCTGGGCTGCGCCTCGCCGTGCAAGGTGGACCTGGGCGCCATCCAGAAGTACCTGGCGGAGCTGGCCGCCAAGGGCGCCACCGGCGCGAAGAAGCTCACCACGCCGGAGAGCGTGCTCGTCGCGCTGCCCAAGGACCTGCACATCGGGAAGATAAAGCAGTACCTCGACGAGTACCCGGCCCTGATGGAGCTCATCCGCAAGGCGGACCTCACGGACCTGGACCTGGCGAAGCTCGCCGACTTCATGACCGACGCGGACAAGCTCAACCCGAAGACGGCGTATCAGACGTTCACCCGCTACCTCACGCTGGTGGTGCCGTCGAAGACGGGTGGGGACATCGGCGCGTTCAACAAAATCGTGGAGGCCGTGGTGAAGGCGGACCCGCGCCAGGGCGCCGCCCTCAAGGGCCCCATGTTCGAGGCCTTCGCGCGCACCCACCTGCAGGAGTTCGCCGGCAAGGCCTTCACGCGGGAGACCTTCACCGTCCCTGGAGGCAAGCGCCGCACCGCGGACCGCTTCTTCGCGGACAAGGGCGAGCTGTGGGAGGTCAAGCACCAGCTCACCGACAAGGTGCCGCCCGGCCAGGTGGACGACTACCTCTCCTTCCTCGGCACGAAGGGCAACAGCTCCGGCGCCGAGGTGAAGTCGCTGAACTACCTGTTCCCCACGGAGGAGGCCGCGAAGCTGAACTCGGCGCTCAAGGCGCGCGGCATCACCGTCTGGTATGTGAAGCAGCCCAACGTGCTGACGAAGCTCTAGCGAGGACACGCCATGGCCGAGGTGAAGTGGACCGCCAGCTCGCAGCACCATGACTGGAATGACCGGCGCGCGCCGGCGGCCTTCATCGACGCGCTCGCCGAGGCGGGGCTGGTGGGGACGGTGGAGGGGGTGTGCGGCTGGGACGAGGACGCCACGCGCCGCGCGGTGGAGCTCCAGGGACCCGGCGTGGGCGCGCGGGTGATGGCGGAGATTCCGAAGAAGGAGAAGCACCCGTTCCTCAAGGCCTGGGGGCGCACGCCTTCGCCGTGGACGCTCACGGTGGGCATCTCGCGCTTCGTCGCCGACGAGGGGCGGGTGGCGGGGCTCAACACCTTCGTCTTCCAGTTCGACGGCGCGGCGTACGAGGACGAGGCGGGCTCCGCGCTGCTGCTCGCCGCCTTCCACGCGGCCCACTCGCCCGACACCACGGAGTTCGCCGCCATCCATCCCCTGGCGCGCTACGAGGCGCTGGAGACCGGCGAGTACGACTCCGCGGTGACGCTGCGGCCCCTGTTCGCGGGCGTCTTCTGGGCGAATTTCCTGGGCCGGGGGCACGTGGAGCAGTTCGACCGCGCGGTGCTCGCGCGGCTGCCACCGGAGCGCGTGGAGTGGGTGGACGGCGGCAAGGGCCTGTTCGTCGTCACCACGCCCCGGCTCGGGGAGGCCACCACTCCGGCGGTGGAGGCGGAGATGCAGCGCCTCACCGAGGTGTTCCGCGAGGCCCGGCGGCGATGAGCCACCAGGCGCTCGCGAGGCCCTGTCACGACGGGTGACGGGGCCTCGAGCCACCGGGCGCGCGGCGAGCTGTCGGCCCGCGCGCCCGGAGGTCATCCAGGCACGGCCTCAGGGGTAGGTGATGGCCTCGATGAGGGACGGGTGGTCCGCGCCGCACAGGGAATCCGCGTCGGCGCCGAGGAACACGCCGCGCAGCACGTGGTCCGCCTGGCCCTCGCGCTTCACCGTGAGCGAGTAGGGCACGGGCGTGTCGTCCGTGGGGGACGCCTCGAAGCTCGTGCTCTTCAGGCAGATGAAGTAGGTGCCGCTCGGAGGCGTGCCCTCCGGGCCGGACGGGGCCAGCGCGCCCGCCTTGGCGGGGCCGTACGCGAGCAGCTCGCCGTTGGGCGTGCGGACGATGAGGTCCTGGTCCTGCGCCCGCTCCCAGCTCGCCGTGACGCCCAGGGGCGTGCCCAGGGGCGCGCGGGCCCCGCAGACGCCGTTGGTGCACGTCTTGCCCGCGCCGCACGTGTTGCCGCAGCAGCCGCAGTTCGCCGGGTCGGTGTTCGCGTTCACGCACGAGGAGCCACACTTCACCTGCGGCGGCGGGCAGCTGCCCGGGATGCAGTCGAAGCCGCCCGGCTGGTTCACGCACCGCTGCCCGGGCGTGCACGTGTGCGTGCCGTTGGTGCACTCGTTGATGTCGTTGCAGGTGCGGCCGTTGCCCGTGTAGCCCGCCTTGCAGGTGCAGTTGTAGCTGCCCTGGGTGTTGGAGCAGGTGGCGTTGACGGAGCACTGCGAGGTGCCGTTGGTGCACTCGTTGATGTCATTGCAGGTGCGGCCGTTGCCGGAGTAGCCCGCCTTGCAGGTGCAGTTGTAGCTGCCCTGGGTGTTGGAGCAGGTGGCGTTGACGGAGCACTGGGCGGTGCCGTTGGTGCACTCGTTGATGTCGTAGCAGGTGCGGCCGTTGCCGGAGTAGCCGGGCTTGCACGCGCAGGTGTAGCTGCCGGGCGTGTTGGTGCAGGTGGCGTTGGTGGAGCACTGCGAGGTGCCGTTGGTGCACTCGTTGATGTCGTTGCAGGTGCGGCCGTTGCCGGAGTAGCCCGCCTTGCACGTGCAGGTGTAGCTGCCGGGCGTGTTGGTGCAGGTGGCGTTGACGGAGCACTGCGCGGTGCCGTTGGTGCACTCGTTGACGTCGGTGCAGACGCTGGGGCTGCCCTGGCAGGTGTAGCCGGGCTCCACCTGGCAGATGGTGCTACAGCCGTCGTTCGCCGTGCGGTTGCCGTCGTCACATGACTCGCCGGTGCTCACGCGGCCATCGCCGCACAGGGGGCCGGTCGTCTCGACGGCGTCGATGAGGTAGAGGCCCGCGAGGGCGCGGTTGAGGCGCACGTAGCGGTACGGGGTGGCGTTGGAGTAGGGGACGTCCACGGAGAAGCGGCCCACGCCCAGCTGGATGAGGTTCGCCTGACCGGTGGCGATGACGGTGCGGTCGGCGCTCAGGAAGTCCACCGTGAACAGCACGGTCAGCGTCAGGCCGCCGTAGTGGATGCGCAGGGGCCCGCGGCCCTCCTCACCCTGGCCCATGTCCAGGAGCAGCGAGCCGCCGAGGATGGAGAGCACGGTGGCGCGCTGGCCGTCGGGGGCGCCCACGGCGTTGTTGGGGTTGAGGACGACGTTGAGGCCGCTGGGCGTGGCCGCGTCCGCGTACGGGTCCACCACCGCCAGCTCCGCGCTCTCTTCGGACTGGGCGTCCTCGAGTGGCGTCTCCGACTCGCCTTTCAGCGTCTCTTCGTCCTGGGGATTCGCACCACAAGCACCGAGGACGGTGCACAGCAACACCGCGCCCAGCGCGCGCCACGTCGTGGCCCTTCGACTGAACTCCATGTCTCGCTCCATTCCAATCGCTCACCGACGGGCTTCCCGGGGGATGTCCCCTGGGCGGAAGCCGTCGGAGCGCATGGAAGGCACGATGTCGGTCTGGCGCCTGGAGCAAGGGGGCTTGTCGCACCCGACCCGTGAACCAGGTGACAGGCGTGTCGTTGAGTGTCGCGGTGTCGCGTGGAGGCGGACATCGGAGCGGCCCGGCGAGGCGACGTGGCGTGCGTGGCCGTGCGGGGGCCTCCCAGCGGGGCTTCAGCGCTTGCGGCGCCACGCCTTGAGCTCGGCCTTCTTCTCCGCGCCCAGCGCGTCCAGCCGCGCCTGCCAGCGCTCGCGGTGTGGCTTGAGCGCGGCCACCACGGCGCGGGCCACGACGAGGTTGCGGTACCACTTGGCGTCGGAGGGGACGATGCACCAGGGCGCCTGCTTCGTGGAGGTGCGCGCGAAGACGTCCTGGTAGGCCCGGGTGTAGTCCGCCCAGAGCTTGCGGTCCTCCCAGTCACCGGCGCTGATCTTCCACGCCTTGCGCGGCTCCTTCTCCCGGTCCATCAGGCGCTGCTCCTGCTCCTGCTGGCTGATGTGGAGGAAGAACTTCAGGACGATGGTGCCGTGCTCGGCGAGCATCTCCTCGAAGTCCTGGATGTGGCCGTAGCGCTCCTTCCAGAGGGACGGGGGCGCCAGCTCGTGCACGCGCACGGCGAGCACGTCCTCGTAGTGGGAGCGGTTGAAGATGGAGAACTCGCCCAGGCGCGGGGTGTGGCGGTGGATGCGCCAGAGGAAGTCGTGCTCGCGCTCCTCCAGCGTGGGCGCCGCGAACGACGCGACGGAGACGCCCCGGGGGTTGAGGCTGCCCACCACGTGCTTGATGGTGCCGTCCTTGCCCGCGGTGTCGCGGCCCTGCAGGACGATGAGCACCGAGTTGAGCCGCGAGCCCCACATCAGGTCCTGGAGGTCGAACAGCTCCTCGCCCAGGGCCTCGAACTCCGCCTTCGCGTCGGTCTTCTGTTCGTGCTTCGGAGGCGTGGTGGAGAGCTTCTCCAACCGCACCTTGGCTCCCTGACTCGCGCTGGTGATGAGCTGCATGACTTCCTTTCGATGAGGCGTCGGTCCGGAGGACAGCGTGCCACCCGAGGCGTCCGGGGCTGAGACAATCGTGCGGGCGCCGTGATGACTTCGTGAAGATGTGAGCACAGCCGGACACGTACCTTGGCCGCATGCTCCTTCTTGGACTGGGTTGGGCCGTCAGTCAGCTGCTGCACGCCTCCACCGAGGCTCCCATCACCGACGTCACCGTCTACAGCGACCGGGCGCGGGTGGTGCGGACCGCCTCCCTCCAGGTCTCCGGCACCGAGCGGCTGGAGCTGCCCCTGTTGCCGGAGGCGGTGGACCCGGACTCCATCCAGGTGGAGGCGGAAGGGGCCCGCGTCGCGTCCGTGGAGGTGCGCGCGGCCCAGCCGGCGCCGTTCCCCGTCGCGGAGGCCACCGCGCTGCTTTCGACGTTGGACCGGCTGGGGGACGAGCTCTCCCGCGTCAACGCGGAGCACGTGGCCAACCAGCGCCAGGTCGCCGCGCTCGGCCGCATCCAGCCGAAGGGGGCGGGCGCGGACGCCGACGACGCGAGCGGAGCGCTGGCGCCCGGGGGCTGGAGCCAGGCCGCCGCGTTCCTCGTCGACCTGCGCACGAAGCGCGAGGTGCGGATGCGGGAGCTGGAGGCGCGCATGCAGGTCCTGGGAAACGAGCTGGACGCCCGGCAGGTGGAGGCGGGTCGCCTGGGGGCGCTGCCCTCGCCGCGGGGCTTCGAGGTGCGGGTGGCCCTCACCGGCTCGGGCGCCGCGAAGGTGCGCCTGTCCTATGTGGTGCTCCAGCAGGCGCGCTGGTACCCGCGCTACGAGCTCCAGCTCAACCCGGCGCAGCAGCGGGTGCAGGTGGCCTTCTCCGGACTCGTCAGCCAGGAGACGGGCGAGGACTGGACCCAGGCCCGCCTCACGCTCAGCACCGCGCTGCCGTCCACCTTCACCGCGCTGCCGAAGCTGACCACGTGGAAGCTGGGCACCGCCGAGCGCTTCATCCCCACGGCGCGCAGGACCGACGAGCTCCCGAGCGAGCCGCCGCCGCTGCCCCGGCCCGTGGCCCCGCTGGACGTGGTGGCGCTGCTGCGCCGCGAGCTCGAGACGCGAGCCCAGGGGAAGGGCGCGCCGCGTGCCCCGCAGAAGGTGGCCCAGGCGTCGAGGCCGGCGCCGACGCCGACCGAGTCCCGGAGCCCGGAGCCGGAGTCTTCCCGTCCTTCGCCGACCGCGCGCGTCGCACCGGGCGGTGATGCCTTCGTCCTGGGCAACGTCATCGATGCCCAGTCGCGAACTCCCGTGGGCGACGTCGTCGTCACCGCCACCTCGCCGAGCCTGCCGGGGGAGGAGACCACCGTGACCGACGCGCAGGGGAACTACCGGCTCCCGCCCCTGCCGCCCGGCGTCTACACGCTCCGGTTCGAGAGGGAGCAGTTCAAGCCGTACGCGCGCGCGGACATCCAGGTGTGGATGCAGCGCACCGTCCGGATGAACGTGGAGCTGCTCCCGGAGAGCCTGGGCGAGGTCGTCGAAATCGTGGGCGCGCCTCCCACTGTCGACGTGGGCAGCACCCACACCGGGGTGGGCTTCTCGCTGCATGGGGCGCCCACGTCCAACTGGCGGCCGGAGCCCGTCGTGGACCGCTACGTGGGGCTGGCGCCGCCTCCGGGCTGGCGTCGTCCGGCGCTGGACTCGCGGCTGCCGGCGTCGCTCGCGGGAGGTCATGACCTGGCCTTCACCGCGCCGCGCTCGGAGACGGTGCCCAGCGGGCAGGGCGAGCGCACCATCCCGCTGCTCCTGGAGTCATGGCCCGTGCAGGTGGAGCGCCGCGTCTTCCCCGCGCTGGCGTCGGAGGCGTACCTGGTGGCGCGGCTGAAGAGTCCGTCGCGAAGCGCGCTGCCCGGAGGCACCGCCTCGCTCTTCGTGGGAGACGACCCGTCCGGCACCGCGTCGCTGCCGCTCATCGTCCCGGGCGAGCCCTTCACGCTGCCCCTGGGCATGGACCCGGCCGTGCGCACCGCGCGCGACGTCCGGCTGGTGCAGTCGAAGGAGGGCTTCATCTCCAAGGACGACCTCAACACGTACGAAGTCACGCTGGAGGTCTCCAACCCCTATCCCTTCGCGATGCAGACACACGTGGTGGACCAGTGGCCCCTGGGCTGGGGCGGCGACGTGGAGGCGACGCTCGTGCGCACCGAGCCCGTGGCGAGCCAGGACCCGAAGACGGGGGTGCTGCGCTGGGACGTGGTGATTCCCGCCTCCAGCAAGCAGACGCTCACCTTCGAGTACCGCCTGAAGCGCCCCCAGAACTGGAAGCTCACCCAGTAGCCGCGAGGAGCCACCATGACCTTGTTCCCCTTGTCCCTGCTGGTGCTCGCCGCCGCGCCCCAGGTGTCCTCCGTCGTCGTCTATCCGGACCGGGCCCACGTCACGCGCACCCAGGACGTGACGTGCCGTGGCCCCACCACCGCCGTCTTCGAGCACGTGCCGGAGGCCGCCTCGCGCGAGAGCTTCCGGGCGCGGGCCCCCGGCGCGGACCTGGAGGGCCTCACCGCCGAGCGCCAGACGCTCGAGCAGCAGCTCTCCGCGGAGCGCCGCGAGTGGAGGGCGCGGTGGGACGCGCTGACCCAGGAGGAGCTCACGCTGGACGCGGCTCTCGCGCGGGTGACGGGGCTGGAGCGGCTGTCGGAGGGCTACACCGACGTGGCCGTGGACCACGTCACGCGGGAGCTGACGGGCCGCAAGCCGGACACGCGCGCGTGGGCCTCGGCGTTCGACGCGGCGTTGTCGGTGCGGATGCGCGCGGTGAGGGAGGCGTGGGAGCTGGCGGAGAAGCGCCGCGCGCTGAAGCAGCGCCGCGACGAGGTCTCCGCGCAGCTCTCGCGGCTGAGCACCGAGGCCGCCCGCGCCGAGTACCGGGTGGAGGTGCGCCTGTCGTGTCCCGAGGGGAAGAAGGCCCGGGTGTCGCTGACGTATCTGGTGGGCGGCAGCTCCTGGGAGCCGAGCTACGAGGCGCGCGCGGATGAGGCCTCGGGCACGGTGGAGCTGACGGCGCTCGCCACGGTGCGCCAGCAGACGGGCGAGGACTGGTCGGGCGCGAAGCTCGTGCTCTCCACGGCGCTGCCTCGCAAGAACGCCACGCCGCCGGAGATGGCGCCGCTGCTCGTCCGGGCGCTGAAGCAGCCCAAGGAGCGCCAGGTGCTGACGGCGCGTCAGGAGGCGCGGCAATCCGTGGAGGGCGGCGTCGAGGGGGCGGCGTCCTCCGGCGAGGGCCCGCGGGTGGTGTCACACGGCGTGTCCGTGCAGTGGGAGGCCGAGGAGGCGACGCGGGTGCCCGGAGACGGCGTGGCGGTGCGCGTGGTGCTGGGGCGTCACCGCCTGCCCGCGGAGTTCTCGTGGCGCACGGTGCCCAAGCTGCACCCGGTGGTATTCCGCGTGGCGCGGCTGGCCAACACCACGTCCTTCCCGCTGTTGCCGGGGGAGGTCAGCCTCTTCCGGGGCACGGGCTTCCTGGGACGTCAGCGGCTGGAGCGCGTGGCGAGCGGGCTTGCCTTCGAGCTCACCTTCGGCATCGAGGAGGCGTTGCGCGTGACGCGCACGACGGTGGAGGAGGTGAAGCGCCCGCAGGGGCTCTTCGGGGGCAAGCAGCGCTTCCGCTACGCCTACCGCTTCCAGCTCTCCAACCTGCGTCAGCGCGAGGAGAAGGTGGTGCTGTCCGAGCACATCCCCGTCTCCGAGCTGGACGACGTGAAGGTGGAGGTGGCGCCGGAGTCGACGGCGGGCCTGGCACTGACGAAGGACGACGGCATCGCCACCTGGCAGGTGGCGCTCGCGCCCGCGGAGACGAGGACCTTGGAGCTCGTCTTCCACGTGGACGCGCCCTCCAGCTACGTCAGCGGAGGGCTGTAGGGACGCTCGCGGAGGAGTCATCCTGGGGAGTGTGGCTCCTCCGCGGGCGGGGTTGTTCCGGCGCCTCGTTTCCCTGGTCAACGCGTGGGAAGGGCGCTTGGATGGCGGGCATGTCGCCGCTGCTGCCGGACCCGGACCGTGCGCTGGGGGAAGCCAATCCGCTGGTCCTCACCCTCGAGGACCTCCTCAACGAGCACGAGTGCCAGGAGCTGGTGGAGCGAATCGAGGCGCTGGGGCCCTTGGCCGCGCCCGTCACCACGTCGCAGGGCATGGTGATGCGCCCCGACCTCCGCAACAACTCCCGGGTGATGTTCGACGACCCGGCGCTGGCGGACCTGCTGCACCAGCGCGTCCTCACCCACGTGCCGCGCAGGCTGGAGCGCACCTGGGAGCTGTGCGGCGCCAACGAGCGGCTGCGCTGCTACCGCTACGAGGCGGGGGAGTACTTCGCGCCGCACTACGACGGCGCCTTCGTGCGCGACAGGAACGAGCGCAGCCTGCTGACGTACCTGGTGTACCTGAATGACGGGGCCGAGGGCGGCGCGACGAACTTCCTGGACCTGGGGCGCTCGGTGACGCCCCGTCGGGGGATGGGGCTCGTCTTCAACCACCACCTGTACCACGAGGGCGCGACGGTGACGGGCGGCCTCAAGTACGTGGTGCGCACGGACCTGATGTACCGCCGCGCGCTGCCCTGAGGACCCGCCTCACCAGTTGGTGAGGCGGTAGTCCTTGAAGAAGTTGCCCCAGGAGTAGTCGCCGGTGTTCTCGGCGGTGGTGATGGGGTCGATGATGCGCGCCGCGCCGTCGACGATGTCCAGGGGCGGCTGGAAGTCCAGGTCCTCCACCTTGCGCTGGGAGAACACGGCCGGGTCCTCGTCGGTGACCCAGCCGGTGTCCACCGCGTTCATGTAGATGCGGTCCTTGGCGTAGTCCGCCGCGGACGTCAGCGTCATCATGTTCAGCGCGGCCTTGGCCATGTTGGTGTGCGGGTGGCGGTCCGTCTTCGTCCCGCGCGAGAAGCTGCCCTCCATGGCGGACACGTTGACGATGTGGCCCGGCGTGGTGCGGTTGCGCGTCATCAGCGGCTTGAGCTTGCCGCAGAGGATGAAGGGCGCCACCGCGTTCACCAGGTGCACCTCCAGCATCTCCGCCGTGGACACGTCCGCGAGCTTCATCCGCCACGAGTTCATGTCGCGCAGGTCCACCTGCTGCTCGTCCGCGTCCAGCCGGCCCTGGGGGAACAGGGCGCTGGTGTCACCCTCGTTCTCCAGCGCGTACGGCAGGAGCGACAGCGCGGCGGACGAGTGGATGCCCAGCGCCGGGTCGTTGCTGCGCCACGAGGTGGTCATCGCGGAGGGCTCCGTGCCGCCCGCGCCCAGGACGGGGTTCAGCTCGGTGAGGCAGGCCCGGTGGCTGGCGAGCAGCGGGCGGGCCGCCTCGGGCAGCTCCTCGAACCGGCGCAGCTCCCCTTCGAGAAGGTGCGCGTAGAAGCCCGGCGGCCGGCGCACCGTCTGCGCCGCGTTGTTGATGAGGATGTCCAGCCGCGAGTGCGTCTGCTCGATGTGCCGGGCGAAAATCTCGACGCTGGGCGCGTGGCGCAAATCCAGCCCGTGGATGTGCAGCCGGTGGGACCACTCCGCGAAGTCCGGCTCCAGCATGTAGCGCCGCGCCGAGTCCTGGGGGAAGCGCGTGGTGGCGATGACGGTGGCGCCCGAGCGCAGCAGCATCAGCGACGCCTGGAAGCCAATCTTCACCCGCGCGCCGGTGATGAGCGCGACCTTGCCGGACAAGGGCGCGCGCTGGGTGCGCTTGGCGTAGTTGAAGTCCGCGCACGCGATGCACATCGCGTCGTAGAAGAAGTGCAGCTTGCGGTACTCCGCCTTGCACACGTAGCACTTGCGCGGCGTCTCCAGGAGCCGCTCGGGGCCCTCCTCGACGGGGACCTCACCGGCCGGCAGCAGGGGCGCGTTGAAGACGGGGGCGCGGCGCATCGTGCGGATGCGGGTGCTGGCGCGCACCTCCCGGTCCTTGGTCTGCTTGTCGTGGCGCTTCTCGCGCCGCAGGGCCTTCTCCAGGCGGGACTTCGCGGTGCGGTCCGGCATGACGATGCGGCCGGCGGCGATGAGCAGGGCGCGCTTGTCCTCCTCGGGCAGCCTGGCCAGGAGGATGCGGTCCTCGGCCATGGCCTCCAGGAGGCGGGTGCACCGACGGACCTCGTCGAGCGCGGGCGAGGTTGTCTCAGCGTCCTTCATGGCCGTCGGTGCATATCCCGGCAGGGGGCCTCGAAGAAAGGACCGCTCGCGGGCCCTCCCTGCAAGGAGGGGGGACGGCCGGGCGTCAGTGCCAGATGACCCGACCGCTTCCGTCCACGTCGATGTCCCGCAGGGAGGCGCTCCCCCAGAGCTCCACGTCCCCGGAGCCCTCGAGGGAGACCTTCACGCTGCCCCCCTCGACGCGGGCCTCCACGTCCCCGGAGCCCTCCAGCCGGACGTCCAGGTGGACGGCCCCGAGGGCCCGGGCCTCCAGGTCGCCACTGCCCGACAGGCGGGTGTCCAGCCGCTCGGCCCGGCCCGAAAGCCGCGTCTTCCCGGAGCCCTCGCTCGTCACCCGCACGGTGTCGGCGGCGCCCGACCAGGACAGGTCCCCGGAGCCGGACAGGTGCAGCGCCACCGACTGGGCGACCCCCGACTCCGGCATGCACACCTTCAGCTCCCCGGAGCCGTCCAGGTGGGCCTCCAGCACGCGGGCCGCGCCGCAGTAGCTGAGCCTTCCGGAGCCCTGGGCGCGCAGGCGCACGTGCTCGGACTGCTGGCCCACGAAGCCGTCCACCCGCACCTGGCCCGAGCCGGAGAGCGAGGCGCCGGTCAGGCGCGGCAGGGTGACGTCCACATGCGCGGGGCCCTGGGGGTCCAGGTGGCCGTCCGTCTCGATGCGCAGCGTCCCGTCGGACTGGACGAAGGCGCGCACGTTGTCCTGGAGGTTGGAGTCCAGCGTCACCTCCACGGAGGCGGTGGCGCCCTCGCGCACGCGCACGTCCAGGTGGCCCTCGTACGCCACGGCCTCGAAGCCCTCCGCGCTCCGGGCCTCCGTCACGGTGTCGCCGTTGCCGCGCTCGTAGCCGTCACACCCCGTCACCCAGCCCGCCGTGAGCAGCACCACCGCCGCGCGCATCCACATGTCCATGTCTCCCCCGGGCCTGGTGCCCGCGTCCGGGGCCTGGAACACCGGCCGCGTGGGAAGCTGTCACCGGGCGGGTGTGGGGGCCGAGGGCAGGCGCGTGGCGGCCACCGCCAGACAGAGGGTGGCCACGACGAAGTAGTAGTAGTTGCAGAACGCCTGTTTGTTGAAGGCGAAGAAGGTGGCGTAGGTGAGCGCGGTGGCGGCGGCGAAGCCCGTGGGGGTGCGGGGCGCGCGCCACAGGCTCAAGCCCAGCGCGGCGGCCACGGCGGCGAAGGGAATCCAGAGGGGCGGGGTGGGGTGCCCCCTGGCCACCCACGCGGCCAGGTAGCTCAGCGAGTCGACGCGGAACGGCTGGTGGATGTGCAGCGCCACCACGCTGTGGAAGAACGCCTTCGGGTCCGGTAGGGCGAAGGGGAGGCTGACGGCCAGCGCGGTGGCGCCCGCGCGCCACAGGAAGCTCCAGAGCTGCTTGCGCGGCTTGGGCAGGAGCAGCAGCGCCAGCGGCAGCAGGAACACCGTGTGCTGCTTGATGGCGAGCGTCAGTCCGAAGACGTACGGCAACGCGCGAGGGAAGCGCACGGCGCAGAAGACCGTGGCCGACAGCAGCAGCACGAGGAAGGGCTCCGTCCAGGACTGCTCCAGCACGAAGAAGCCGCGCGGTGTGAGCAGGTACAGCGCCGCGGCGCCCGCGCCCAGACGACCACCACGCGTCCAGGCCATGAGGCCGGCGGCGAGCGCGGTGGCCACGAGCTGCGCGTGGCGCGGGTCCGTCGCCAGCGCGCGGCCCAGGGTGGCGAACATCAGGCTCAGGGGCGGGTAGGGGAAGCCGAACAGCAGCCGTCCGTCCCGCACGAGCCCCTCGCCGTACCAGTGGCCATGGCCGTAGATGTTGGGGAACGTCATCGCGTACGGGTTCTGGCCGCGCAGCAGCTCGTCCGCGCCCTGCACCTGGAACACGAGCACGTCGATGTGGGGCGAGGGCGCGTGGCGAAGAATCCAGAGCCCCAGGAGCAGGTACACCCCGAGGAGCGCGGGCACGCCGACCTTGCGCAGCCAGTCCGGACCCGCGAGCAGCGCGCCACTGATGAGCGCCGCGGCCGCCAGTCGCTCGTGGAAGAGCGCGAAGGGCCAGGGCCCCTGGAGCCTGAGCGCGGACGACGGGTAGTCGGTGAGGAGGGCCTGGAGCTGCAGGAGCAGGCCGACGCCCAGGCCCAGCGCGAGCGCCGCCTCACCCCACGTCCATGGACGCGAGACGCCGGGGCCGACGACGGCCAGCAGCGCCAGGCCCAGCGCCAGCGTGAGGCCTCGCAGGGAGGTGTCCAGCAGCGTGCCGTTGCTGAGCTGGAGCGTCAGCGCCAGCACCACGGCGGCGGCCAGGCAGAAGAGGGGAAGACGCCAGGGGTCGACGGAGTCGCGCGCGGTGGGAGACGGGAGGCCGTCCATCCGGCGACTTATACTCCACGCGCGCGCGCCGTCATCCGCGCCGCGGAAGATGGACGCTGAAGGTCGTGCCCTCCGCCTGCGTGGACGCCACCTCGACGCTCCCGCCATGGGCCCGGGCAATCTGGTCCACGATGAACAGGCCCAGGCCCACGCTGCGCCGCTCCGCGCCGTTCGTGGTGCCGCGCTTCATGGGCTCGAAGAGGGTGGGGAGCACCTCCTGCGGGATGGGGGGCCCGTCGTTGTGCACCCGCAGGACCAGCTCCCCGTCACTCGCCTCGCTCGACACCTGGATGCGCGCGCCCGGGGGGCTGTACTGCATGGCGTTGGCGAGCAGGTTGTGCAGCACCTGGGCGATGCGGTCCGCGTCCCAGGTCCCCTGGCCGTGGCCCTTCGTCCGGACCTCCAGCACGCGCTCCGGCGCGACGGCCTGGACCTCCTCGACGACCTGACAGGTCAGCTCGTGCAGGTCCATGGGCTGACGGTCGACGGGCAGCACCTGGCCCATGCGCGCCTGGGTGAAGTCGAGCAGGTCCCGGATGAGCCGCTGCGCGCGGTCCGCCGAGTCGACGATGCGCCGCACCGCCCGGCGCGCCCGCTCGTCCAGGTCCGTGCGGCGCACCAGCGTCGCGGCGGACATGAGGATGGCGTTGAGGGGGTTGCGCAGGTCGTGGCTGACGATGCCGATGAGCTGCTCGCGCAGCAGGGCCGCCTCCTTCTCGTCGAAGAGCAGGGCCGCGCTGCGGTCCAGCGCGTCCTGGTTCTCGAGCTGATGGCCGATGAGGTCTCCCAGGTGTCGGAAGACCTCCAGCTTGTCCTGGGGGAGCGCGGCCGGGTTGGAGTCCAGCGCGCACATGACGCCGAAGAAGGCCCCGTCCCTGCGGTACAGCGGCACGGCGATGTAGCTCTCCACGCCATAGAGCCTGGGCGCGGGGTGGCCCGCGAAGCGGGGCTCCTGGCTGGCGTGGTTGACGAGCAGCGGGGTGGCCGAGGTGCGCACCGTGTTGCAGAACGTCGTCGTGATGGCGAGCGTGTCGCCCGGCTTGAGGCCGAAGTTCATCTCGTCCAGCACCGCGCAGCAGCGCCACTCCTGCGCGGTGACGCGGGCCACGACGGCCAGCCGCAGGCCGGTGGTCTGAAGGAGCACTTGCAGGACCGTCTTGACGGCATCGATTCGAGCGATGGCCTGGACGTCCGGGGTGACGCCGCCCGCTGGAGACGGCTGGCTGGAGGCATCCTGCGGGGTGTCTTCATGGACGCGCATGAAGAGGGCAACGCGGAGGGCTCGTCGCGTCATCCTCTCTGTTCGAGGTGGGAG
>NZ_SRLW01000749.1:0-398 GCF_006518215.1 Myxococcus sp. AB025B | reverse complement strand
AGTTATTACAAATGACAAACATCTGAATAAAGTTATGGCTAGATACAAAGATACAACAGTTGGAATTTTAGTGTTAACAACTAGAAATACACTGAGTGAAGTTCAAAAACCTAAAGAAAACAATAGTCTCTTAAACACAAAAGCGATGTATAACTTTTTACGAAAAGAAGAAAGAAAAAGAGTTATTGCACAAAATCATATGGATGTGCCAACTTATAATGATTTCACAGAGTATGATGTGTTATTTGACGTGTTTAAAGAAATACCAATGACGAAACTGCATAACAATATGATTTCTGAGTTGAAAAAAAGAGGCAACATGAAAGAATACAAAGATGAATTTTTAGCAGCGCCGGCTGAAATTAAGTTCTTGTTATATTTCGCAAAAATGACAAAGA
>NZ_SRLW01000748.1:0-399 GCF_006518215.1 Myxococcus sp. AB025B | reverse complement strand
GGTGGACGCTGGGGGGCTTCTGGTTCAGCCTCCACGTGTGCCTGACGTGGCACAAGGATTTGTCGCAGGTGGTGCTGGGGACCATCATCGGCGTGTGCTGTGGCGTGCTGCTGGGCTTTCCCATCAGCGTCTCGCTGGAGCGGATGCTGTTGCCGCTGGCGCTGGAGGAGCAGCGCAAGCACGCGACGGTGGCGCTGGCGGGCGGCGGCTTCTCGTGGCCCCGGCAGGCGTGGTTCCTGCCCTTCACCTTCGGCGGCTCCATCATCTCCGCGCTGGTGCTCAGCGGCTGCGTGGTGGTGGTGAAGCTGGAGGCCATCCGGGACACGCTGGCGCTGGAGCTAGAGTCGGAGGGCGCGCGGCGCTCGGCGCGGATGCTGATGGAGCTGGGCGGGGTCCCCC
>NZ_SRLW01000747.1:0-401 GCF_006518215.1 Myxococcus sp. AB025B | reverse complement strand
TCCGAGGAGGAAGCGGCCGCTTCCGATGCCGTGCTGGCGACCACCAGGGCCTCCCCCGTCAGCCGGCGCAACGCCCGCGCCTGCTTCGCGAACTCGAGGGCCTCGACCAGCTTCAGCCAGTCGGCGCGCGCCCGCTCCGCCGCCGACGCGTAGCCCGCGTCCTGCCGCTCCAGCTCCGCGTGCGTCTCGAACATCTGCATCATCTCGTCCACGCCCTTCGAGGCGGTGTCGACGTCGCTGTCGGTCGACGAGATTCCCTTCGCGGCCTCGAGCTTCTCCTTGGTCATGGCCATCCGGGTGGCGAGCTGGACGCGGGCGTCCGCCGCGGAGAGGACAATCCTCCTCCGGGTGATGCGGTCGCTCAGCTCCGCCATCCGCTCCTTCGTCTCCTTGGCGTACAC
>NZ_SRLW01000746.1:0-403 GCF_006518215.1 Myxococcus sp. AB025B | reverse complement strand
GAAGCGGCAGGGACAGGCCCTCCACCGCCTTGTCTGCGGCCCGGCCCAGCAGCAGGTTTTCGGTCGCCGTGCGGGCGATGTTGGATTCCGTGGTTGAGGCGCAGGCCGAGGCCAGAAGGGCTGTCATCGAAAGGGCGGCGACGAGGCGCGCCGACGTCGCGCGAAATCCGCCCATCACCAGCTCCCCGTATTGGGCATGGACGCCCAGGGCTCGGCCGGCGTCAGGGGCGGACCGTCCTGAAGCAGTTCGATCGAAATACCGTCCGGTGAGCGGACGAAGGCCATATTGCCGTCGCGCGGCGGTCGGTTGATCACCACGCCCCCGTGCATCAGCCGCTGACAGGCGGCATAGATGTCATCGACCTTATAGGCCAGATGTCCGAAATTGCGGCCGCCCTGATAG
>NZ_SRLW01000745.1:0-405 GCF_006518215.1 Myxococcus sp. AB025B | reverse complement strand
AGCTAGTATTGCAAGCTCATCATATGTGAGAAGCGGTGCTAGCTTTTTGCTGGTATGGGTTTTCATGGATGCCATTTCTGCGTCTCTAATGTGCGCATTTATTCATATTTTAAGTAGAACCGCATTTTAAAATTAACGTAACTGCTATTTTAAAAACTTTAGTATTTGTCTAATCATTGTTATAATAATTAAGAAATTCATTGCACGTGATTATCAAAATTTAAATATAAGAAACCGGTCGATGAACTAAAGTTACATAATAGGAAAGGTATACAAAACAGCTAATATACTGATAGTTTCTGTAGGGAAAATCGTATATTTGCACTGATGTATATTGCAGTCATATAGAGAGATTGACTGTTTAAAGAGAAAGGATGAGCCGCTTGATACGCATGAGTGTATTAG
>NZ_SRLW01000744.1:0-407 GCF_006518215.1 Myxococcus sp. AB025B | reverse complement strand
GCATAGGGGCGCCCATCCGGCTCGCGGGCGGGCTCGAAGGCGCGCAAGCCGAGCGTCTCCTTCAGCCGCCCTCTCACGCGGGTGGACAGGTCGAACCCCAGCTCCCGGAAGAGGTCGTGGGTCTGCTCCGCCTCCCGGAAGTACGGCTCCGGGTCGGGAAGGAAGCGGGCCAGATAGGGGCCAATGGTGGTGAGCGCGCCATTGACATAGCGGGTGGTGGTGGCGCGCGCGAACTGGCCCTTGATGCGCTGGCAATGACTGTCGAACGTCTCCCGGGGGAGCAAGTCCCTCAAGACGACGACGCTGACGTCTCCTCGTACGAGCTGGCCGAGCACCTCGGGCCCGAGCGTCTGCCCTTGCCCCACGTGGTGAACCACGCTGCCCCAGTCGCCAGTCGGTCCTGTCGT
>NZ_SRLW01000743.1:0-410 GCF_006518215.1 Myxococcus sp. AB025B | reverse complement strand
CACCTGCCCCGTCTGTATCGGCACCAAGATAATTAAAATGAGAGTGGTGAATATTTTTACCACTCTTCGATTATTTAAAATAAACAAGAATAGATTGGGAAATTTTATAGCGCAGATTAAAAGATAAAATCCTGCTCTAAAAACTGACATTTTCCTCTATTTTGCGCTATGCTGTGCAGCAATCTTTCATTTCAATTTTCGTTGTATAGCTTACGTCTATGACTATTTCTCACATTGACCCAGAATATCAAGCAAACACGATTGAACCATCAGTCCAACAAGATTGGGAAAATCGTAAAGTCTTTAAAGTTGCCGACACTGTCGAAGGTAAACATCGCTACATCCTGTCAATGTTCCCTTACCCAAGTGGCAAACTGCACATGGGTCATGTGCGTAACTATACCATTGGC
>NZ_SRLW01000742.1:0-411 GCF_006518215.1 Myxococcus sp. AB025B | reverse complement strand
ATCACCCACTATGGCCGGACTTTCCATTCCGCTTTGCTAACAATACTGCTAAAGAGTACAAGGCTGATCCCATTTCGCTCGCCACTACTTTGGGAATCTCGGTTGATTTCTGTTCCTGCAGCTACTTAGATGTTTCAGTTCACTGCGTTCGCTTCCCTTGCCTATGTATTCAGCAAGGGATGACCCATTCGGGCCGGGTTTCCCCATTCGGATATCTGCGGATCAAAGCTCGTTTGCCAGCTCCCCGCAGCTTTTCGCAGGCTACTACGTCCTTCATCGCCTGTAATCGCCAAGGCATCCACCACATGCACTTATTCGCTTGACCCTATAACGAGTATGTCTCGCTATAGGCTGAGTTCTCGCGTTGTGCCGTATTCCAAGACAATCTCATCGATTGCTCTGGTAATACTG
>NZ_SRLW01000741.1:0-412 GCF_006518215.1 Myxococcus sp. AB025B | reverse complement strand
GTGCTCACCGTCCGACGTCGTCGGCCCCCAGCGCCTGCATCCGCCGCCGGTGCAACTGGCAGCTCTCCCGGCCGTCGACGCCGTGGTCATCAGCCACGACCACTACGACCATCTCGATATCGACACCGTGGTTGCGCTGGTCGGCATGCAACGGGCCCCGTTCCTTGTGCCGCTCGGGGTCGGCGCCCACCTTCGGTCGTGGGGTGTTCCGCAGGATCGCATTGTTGAGCTCGACTGGAACCAGAGCGCTCAGGTCGATGAGCTCACCGTGGTCTGCGTGCCGGCACGGCACTTCTCGGGACGGTTCCTGAGCCGCAACACCACACTGTGGGCCTCGTGGGCGTTTGTTGGGCCGAACCATCGCGCCTACTTCGGCGGTGATACCGGATACACCAAGAGCTTCACCCAGATC
>NZ_SRLW01000740.1:0-415 GCF_006518215.1 Myxococcus sp. AB025B | reverse complement strand
ATATATACTGACCTGATCTGTGCGAAAAAATCACGCGATATGCGCAAGCTGCCTCCTCTGAATGCCTTGCGCGCCTTTGAATCGGCGGCGCGCCATCTGAGTTTCACGCGTGCGGGCGACGAGCTGAACGTCACGCATGGCGCGATCAGCCGCCAGGTTCAGGCACTCGAGGCGTGGCTCGGCGTGTCGCTCTTTCGCAGGCTGAATCGGCGGGTGGAACTGACTGATGCGGGTCAGCGCTACCTGTCGGAGATTGGCGTAGCACTTGACCGCATCAGCACGTCCAGCCAGGCGCTGCGCGACCGCGACGCGGCGCGCATCCTCCGCGTGAACAGCATCCCGACGTTCACCATGCGCTGGCTGATTCCGCGGCTCTCCACGTTCCAGATGCGCTTTCCGCGCGTGGAGGTGCGGT
>NZ_SRLW01000073.1:0-37094 GCF_006518215.1 Myxococcus sp. AB025B | reverse complement strand
TCCCCGCCGCGCGCGGCACCGCCCCCTCCAGCGCCCGCTGGTCGAACACATTCACGGAGGTCTGCACGCAGCCGAACGCCCCGTTGGACAGCGCCACCTGGAGCGCGGCGTTGTCCCCCGAGTACGCCGCCACGCGCACCTTGCCCTGGGCGACCGCGCGCCGCAGGGCGTCCACCAGCTCCGTGCGCCGCAGCACCTCCTCGGGACACGAGTGCAGGTGCATCACGTCGACGTAATCCGTCCGCAGCCGCCGCAGCGCCTGGTCCACGCCTCGCGTGATGCACTCGGGCGTCCAGTCCTCCACCCCCGGCACGCCGTAGCCACACTTGGTGGACAGGACGACGTCGCCCCGGCGCGCACCGAGGAACCGGCCGATGCGCTCCTCGGACGCGCCGTAGCTCGGCGCCGTGTCGATGAGGTTCACCCCCGCGTCCAGCGCTCCGAGCAGCAGGGCTTCCACCGCCCGGTCCTCCAGCTCCGCGCTCCCCAAGGGCCCCGCGCCCAGCCCCAGCGCGGACACCTTCAGGCCCGTCATCCCCATCGGACGGCGCTCCAGACGTTGCACGGTGACAGCCTCCTCGCGCGACCCGCAGGGAACGGACCGGCGGGTCAGCATGTCACGCCGCACGTCGCGTCGGTCAGCGCTCCTTGCGCGCGGCCAGGTCGATGAAGCCCCGGATCCAGGCCAGGTTCACCTGGTGGCACGCGTCCAGGCTCGTGGGCGTGGTGGTCTCCAGCGCCGCCGTGTACGGCACGCCCTGGCGCATGTACCAGTCCGTCACGCTGCCGTCGTGGTACCAGATGAGGCCCGCGTCATCGGTGAAGTTGTTCTCGTCCACCTTCTGGTTGCGAATCACCGTGGCGTGCTTCGACGCGGCGTCGACGAGCGGCAGGTACGCGGCCTTGTCCCCGAAGACGTACGCATATGTCGCGGCGCCGCCCAGGTAGTTGTCCTGGTGGATGTCCAGCGCGGCGTTCGGCGCGGGCCAGCGCGCCAGGTCCGCGCGCACCGCCCGCGTCTCCTTGGGCCCGCCGTCGTAGAGCGCCCAGCGCAGGTGCGCCTGGCCGGGGTTCAGCTCTCCTCGCCACTCGCCCGGCGCCACCTCGTAGCGCATGAAGTCGTTGTTCGGCTTCTCCCCGCTGCGGTTGTAGCGGGTGCCGTCCTCGAAGCCGGAGGGGTTGATGCACGGATACACGCGCAGCCCCACGCCGCGCTCCTTCGCGTAGGCCACCACCTCCGGCAGGCGCTCGGCCAGCGTGAGCGGACCCGCGGGCTCCTCACCATGGAAGCCGGAGGTGATGACCAGCCAACGCTCACCGGGCACGGTGATGCGGAAGAGCGGGTAGGTCTGCCCGCCCTCGATGACGTGTCCGTATTCGGCCACTTCACCGAGGTTCTCGAAGGAGCGGATGCGTTGCGCGTAGTCGGTGTACCGGTATCTCACGCTCCCAACCTATGCGCGGCGCGCCTCGTCGCCTACCCATTCCTACCCGCGGGCAGACGAAGGCCGTTGAGTGGGGGACGCGGCTCCTCACTCCAGGCCGGTGCGCTCGCGGAACTCCGTGGCCAGCGCCTTGCGCTGCTCGGGCGTGAGCGTGCCGTGCACCTCCAGCGCGGCGTCCGTCGCCTGGTGGGCGAACGCGCGCAGGGCCTCGATGCGCTCGTCCACCAGCGCGTGCAGCCGCTTCGCGTCGGGCGTGGCGGACTCCAGCTGGCCCACCACTTCCGAGCGCACCCCGCGCTGCTCCTCGGCCAGCTTCGCGCCCTGCTCGAGCATGCGGTCCTTCACCGCGTGGATGGACTGGCGCTGGGCCTCCGTCGCGTCCAGGTCATCCAGCTTGTCGTTGAGCTTCCACGTCACCACCTGCTTGATGCGCTCGGGGTTGTGGCCCCAGCCGTGGTGCCCTCCGCGAAAGGCGAAGCCGCTGAGCAGCACGACGGCGACGACGGCGGAACTGGCGATGGCGAGCTTCTTCATCATGGTCTTCTCTCCGGCAAGGGGCGCGCGGAAAGCGGCCCCGGTGGCTGCGCCGTACTGGCGACGCTGTCCAATGTGCCGGCCGGGTTTTGGGCGCGCTTGTACCGGGCGTGAAGAAACATGAAGGCCCGTGCGCCCCCGGAGTTCCGCCCCGGACGTGCTCGCCTGGACGCCGGGTGGGGAGGCGCGCGGAGTCAAGTTCTCCGAGGGCCCCGGGCCGCCATTTTCCGACGGGGACACGACGGCGCAAGAGGCCGATTTTCCGGCCTCCAGGGCCCCTCGCGCGCGGGGCGCACACTGGACTGGCGAGCAGGGGGCGAGGGCCATACTGTTCGCCTCACCATGTCCTTTACCCACCTGCACCTTCACACCCTGTACTCACTGCTCGATGGGGCCATCCGGATGAAGGACCTCATCAAGACGGTGAAGGAGAAGGGGATGACGAGTGTCGCCGTGACGGACCACGGCAACATGTTCGGCGCCATCGACTTCTACAAGAAGGCGAAGGACGCGGGCATCAAGCCCATCCTCGGCATGGAGGCGTACGTCGCCGGCCCCAAGGGGCGTGAGGACCGCTCGGAGAAGGTCTCCCACCACCTCATCCTCGTGGCGAAGAACGCGGAGGGCTACGCCAACCTGCGCTACCTGTCGTCCACGGCGTACATGCAGGGCTTCTACTACCACCCGCGCATCGACAAGAAGGTGCTCGCCGACCACAGCAAGGGCCTGTTCGCGCTGACGGCGTGCCTGGGCGGCGAGGTGACGAGCGCGTGCTTTCGCGGGGACATGGACCACGCCCGCCGCGCGGCCCAGGAGTACAAGGACATCTTCGAGCCCGGGCACTTCTTCCTGGAGGTGCAGTCCAACGGGATGCCCGAGCAGGACAAGGCCAACGAGAACCTGATGCAGCTGTCGCGGGACCTGGACATCCCGCTGTGCGCCACCGCGGACGCGCACTACATCAAGCGCGAGGACGCGCGCGCACACGAGCTGCTCATGTGCATCGCCAGCGGCAAGACGCTGGCGGACAACAAGCGCCTGAAGCACGCCACCGACAAGCTCTACGTCACCAGCCCCACGGAGATGCTGGAGTTCTTCAAGGACACGCCCGAGGCGGTCCACAACACCCAGCGCATCGCCGAGCAGTGCAACCTGGAGCTCAAGCTGGGCAAGCCCATGCTGCCCACCTTCAAGGTGCCCGACAGCCACACGCCGGACAGCTTCATGGCGGAGCTGGCCTACGAGGGCCTGCGCGAGCGCTTCAACGAGCTGGCGGCCACGGTGACCTACCCCATCGACCGCGAGCAGTACCAGGCGCGCCTGTCGCTGGAGATTGGCGTCATCCAGAAGATGGGGTTCAGCGGCTACTTCCTCATCGTCCAGGACTTCATCAACTGGGCGAAGAAGATGGGCATCCCCGTGGGCCCGGGCCGTGGCTCCGGCGCTGGCAGCCTGGTGGCGTACGCGCTGCGCATCACCGACGTGGACCCCATCCCGTACAACCTCCTGTTCGAGCGCTTCCTGAATCCGGAGCGCGTGTCGATGCCCGACTTCGATATCGACTTCTGCCAGGACCGGCGCGACGAGGTCATCCAGTACGTCGGCCGCAAGTACGGCGAGATGAACGTGGGGCAGATCATCACCTTCGGCTCGCTGAAGGCCAAGAGCGTGCTGCGCGACGTGTGCCGCGTGTTCGCGCTGCCGTTCAGCGAGGGAGATCGCATCGCGAAGCTGGTGCCGGAGGTGCTCAACATCACCTTGAAGGAGGCCATCGAGATGGAGCCTCGCCTCAAGGAGATGATGGAGAAGCCCAGCAACATCGGCGAGGTGGAGGGCAAGCCCGTCACGACGAAGGACGTGCTGGAGATCGCGCTCGCGCTGGAGGGCCTGCACCGCCAGCCCGGCATGCACGCGGCCGGCGTGGTCATCGCCGACAAGCCCCTGTGGGAGTTCGTGCCCGTCTACCAGCCGCCGGGTGAGAAGACGCTCATCACCCAGTTCGCCAAGGACGAGGTGGAGGCGGCGGGCCTGGTGAAGTTCGACTTCCTCGGCCTGAAGACGCTCACGGTGATTCAGCACGCGCTGGACCTGGTCAAGCGCAACCACGGCAAGGACATCCCCCGGCACGAGATTCCGCTCAACGACGACAAGGTCTGGGAGCTGATGGCCAAGGGCGACACGGCCGGCGTCTTCCAGATGGAGTCCAGCGGCTTCACGGAAATGGTGGTGAAGCTCAAGCCGTCCTGCTTCGAAGACGTCATCGCCGCCGGCGCCCTCTACCGCCCGGGTCCGCTGGACTCCGGCATGGTGGACGTCTTCATCAACCGCAAGCACGGCCGGGAGAAGGTGTCGTATCCGCACCCCGCGCTGGAGCCGGTGCTCAAGGACACGTACGGCGTCATTGTGTACCAGGAGCAGGTGATGCAGATTTCGCAGGTCCTGGGTGGCTACACCCTGGGCCGCGCGGACCTGCTTCGCCGCGCCATGGGCAAGAAGAAGGCCGAGGTCATGCAGGCCGAGCGCGCCGGCTTCCTCGAGGGGTGCGCGAAGAACAACGTCGACCTGAAGGTCGCCGGCGAAATCTTCGACCTGATGGAGAAGTTCGCTGAGTACGGCTTCAACAAGAGCCACTCGGCGGCGTACGGCCTCGTCACGATTCACACCGCGTGGCTGAAGGCCCATTACCCGTGCGAGTTCATGGCGGCCCTTCTCTCCAGTGAGAAGGACAACACGGACAAGGTGGTGAAGCACATCGGCGAGGCGCGCGAGTCGGGCCTGCAGGTGTTGCCGCCGGACGTGAACCAGTCGGACCTGCAGTTCGGCGCGGTGGACGGGAAGATCCGCTTCGGGCTGGGCGCCATCAAGGGCGTGGGCGAGGGCGCCATCGAGTCCATCCTGGACGCGCGCAAGGACGGGCACTTCAAGAGCCTGTTCGACTTCTGCGAGCGGGTGGACAGCCGCAAGGTGAACCGCAAGGTGCTCGAGGCGCTGGTGAAGGCGGGCTCGTTCGACTTCGAGAAGCGGCCGCGTCGGCAGATCTTCGACACCATCGAGAAGGCGATGAACCGGGGCTCGGCCAGCCAGAAGGACAAGGCGGCGGGGCAGAGCTCGTTGTTCGGGATGCTGGCGGGGCCGGCGTCGGGTGGCGCGGGGCTGAAGGACGACTACGTGGTGGTGGAGGAGTGGTCGGAGAAGGAGCGGCTGGCGCTGGAGAAGGAGGCCATCGGCTTCTACGTGTCGGGCCATCCGCTGCATCAGTACGACAAGGAGCTCAAGCGCTACGCGAAGCCGATCACGGCGGTGCAGCGCGCGCGCAAGGACGACAAGCTCACGGTGGCGGGGGTCGTCACGGTGCTGCGCGAGCGGCCGACGAAGACGGGCAAGCGCATGGCGTGGGTGACGATTGAAGATTTGTCGGGCTCCATCGAGCTGGTGTGCTTCCCGGGCAAGGAGGGGACGCGCAGCGTGATGGGGAGCAACGGCAAGTGGACGAAGCAGGGGCCCAAGCCGGGGTTCGAGAACTGGGAGCACCTGCTGAAGTCGGACGACCCCATCCTGGTGACGGGGACGGTGCAGATCAGCCAGCGTGACGAGGACTCGCCCACGCCGGAGCTCATCGTCGACAACATCCAGAGCCTGAAGGAGGTCCGTGAGAAGCGCACCAAGCGGCTGGAGCTGCGGGTGCCGGCGGACCTGCTGACGGAGGACCGGGTGGCGAAGCTCAACGAGCTGGCGAAGAAATACGCGGGAGCCACGCCCGTGGCCGTCAGTGTGCTGTTCCCCGGTGAGGCGGAGGCGCTCATCGGGAACACGTCCCTGAAGGTCCAGGTGCATGACGACCTGCTGCTCGCCGTGGACCGACTGTTCGGGATGAAGGTGGTCGAGTTCGGGTGATGGACTGATTCCTCCGGCCCTGATGGGGCCGGAGGGACCCCGTCTGGAGTGCCACGAGAGGGACCCTTTCGTGGCTACAGTCCGCGGAATGTGGCTGCTCCGTGGGTGCGTCCTTGGATTCGTGCTGTGGGTCGGTGCGGCTTGTGGTCCCTCGACGGCTCATGTTCGAGGCGAGGCCGCAGTGGTGGGCACGTGTTCGCGCGCTCATGAAGAAGAGTGCGTGGTGCTCGCGTGTGACGGGGGCGCCTGCGGCCTGTTCGGCTGTGAGGACGTCGACACCGGGGCTCCACAGGTAGAGCCCGCCCTGGCGATGCGTCCGCCACCTCGGGCCCCTCCGGCCTTCCGCAATCACCGGAGCCTGGGGCTGCGCGCGGGTGCGCGGCCGAGGATGACGTTCCACTTCCGCTACCGCGAGGGCTTCGTGCCCGCGCTACCTCGCGAGCCAGGGAAGCTCGTGCATCACCACTTGTTTCCGCAGCAGCCGGAACTCGCTCAGTGGTTCCGAGCGAACGGAGTCGACATCCACAAGTTCACCATTCTGATTCCCGAGCACATCCACCGGAAAATCCACAGTGGAACTGGGCGTGGCGGACTCTGGAACCAGGCCTGGAGGAACTACCGGACCAGCAAGAGCAAGCAGGGCGGTCTTGTCACGCCAGAAGAGCTACATCGAAAGGCGGTCGAGCTCATTTTTCGCTTCGAACTGACAGGTCCCGTGGTTCCCTACAACGCTCCCTTGGCGCCGTTCAACTCGATGCCTCAGTTGCGTACTCCCTAGAGGTCCCGTGAAGTTCTATAAGATTGATGAGGACACGTCGCTCAGAGTCACCGGACGGCTGGATGCGGTGAACAAGTGGTGCTTGCCGGGCGTGGAGCCTTGTCCGGCGTGCCGGCTTGGAGGAGGCGCAACGTGGCTCGCCTATCCCTGTGTAGACCTCTCCGGGCTGCCGCCTGAAGTGTTGCGGAAGCTGAAGGACCCATGGCCTGTTCCGTTCGAGGAGTTCTCACGACTGCGTGAGCAGGTTCGCCCGTTGGCGCCTCCCTGGGCACTGCTGGAGCCGGGCACTCATTTCGGGCCCTGCACTGGAAAGGGCTCGGGACGCTTTGGTGCGCTCTTCATGCAGGACTCTTCCGCGCTCTTCCTTCGCCGCGAGGTTCTGGATCGCCTTCGGGCAGAAGGGGTCAGGGGGCTCCACGGTTGTCCCATCGACGTTCGGTTCCGAGGCGCGAACCCACCTGATCTGCTCCAGCTTCAACTGGAGCTTCATGGGCGGCTTCATTCAACGGGCCTTGCTCCCAATCGGAGCGAGCCTTGCGCCACATGCGGCAGGCGCTCCGAGGCCTGGCCTGAACACCTTATCTTGGATGCAGCCTCGCTTCCCCTGGATGTGGATGTCTTCCGGCATCGTGAAGGCTGGGCAACCCTGATTGTCACCGAGCGCTTCGTGGATGCGGTGAGGCGATTGGGGCTGGATGGAGTGGCGTTCCTTGAACTCGAGGTTCGCTGAAAGCGGCTGCCGTGCTTCTCCGTCAGCGCGCCGCTTTCGCGTGGGTGAGGTACGGTGCGCTCACTCTCGCGGGAGGTCGTGATGGACGCCACGTACAAGTCGCTGCGCATCGAGAAGGCGGATGGAGTCGCCGAGGTGGTTCTGCTGGGCCCGGGGCGTGGCAACGCCATGGGCCCGGACTTCTGGCGGGAGATGCCGGAGGCCATCCGCGCACTCGATGACGATGACTCCGTCCGCGTGGTGCTCGTCCGTGGCAACGGCGACCACTTCACCTACGGCCTGGACCTCATGGGCATGATGGAGTCCCTGGGGCCTCTGCTCACCGGCGACAACAACCTCGCCCTGGAGCGCACCCGGCTGCTCAAGCTCATTGGCGACATGCAGCAGGCCACCGAGGGCCTCGCCCGCTGTCGCAAGCCCTTCATCGCCGCCGTGCATGGCTGGTGCATCGGCGGAGGCATGGACCTCATCGCCGCGTGTGACTTCCGCTACTGCTCGCGCGACGCGAAGTTCTCCCTGCGCGAGGTGAAGGTCGGCATCGTCGCGGACCTGGGCGCCCTCCAGCGTCTGCCCCGCATCATCGGCGAGGGCCACACGCGCGAGCTCGCCTATACCGGCGGCGACGTGGACGCCGAGCGCGCCCTGCGCATGGGCCTCGTCAATGAGGTGTTCTCCTCCGCCGAGGAGCTGCTCACCCAGGCTCGCGCCACCGCGCGCCGCATCGCCGAGAATCCTCCCCTCGTCGTCCAGGGCGCCAAGCAGGTCATGGAGTACTGCGCCGACAAGTCCACCGCCGACGGCCTGCGCTACGTCGCCGTGTGGAACTCCGCGTTCCTCCAGTCCCACGACCTCGCCGAGGCCTTCTCCGCCTTCGCCGAACGCCGCCCCGCCAGGTTCCTGGGCCGCTGATTCCACCGACGTTCCTGGCCTGGGCGTCCCATGGAATGGCGGAGCGGGTTGGCTGGCCGGACCGTGGGCGCCTCAATCGTGGTGGCGAGGCGCTCAGCTCCTGCATGGCAGGGGCGCGCACTCCCGCGCCTGGCCTTCCGCGCGGAAGGGTGCGCATCTCTCCACCGCCGCTATTGCCTCGTGCCTCCTTCCGGGTTCGTCGGAAGCAACCTCCCGGCTACACATTGAATCAATACCTGTCTGGCTCTTCGGGTGGGTGTCTGCCTTTCTTGCCAGGCAATGCCTTTAATATCCTGCGTGGAACCGGGGCTGTCCTCCAGTGAGCGGGCCCGGCCAGCAAGACCCTGCCAGCCTGCCCGCTGAATGCGCTCGGGAGTCATCAAGGCGCCAGGGAGGTCCTTGAAGACTCCTCGCCTCGTCCTCTCCCCGCAATGTCAACCATTCGCTGTGCTGCCTTGTCTGTGGCGCAATTCCCTTTCCTGTGCGCTATATGGCGGCCTGGGTTTGATTGGCGCGGGCTCGCGACCCTCGGGTTGTGAGTCCTCTCTTTGTGGAAAGGTCCTTTCTGTATGTATTTCTTGGCGGGGTTCCGTCCGACGGGGGCGCTTGTCAAGCTGCTCCCGATGCTGTTCGGAGCATTTCTTGCGGCAGGTTGTGGTGTTGCGGAAACGCCCCACCAGGAAGCTCCGGTGGCGCTTGCGAACCAGGGCATGACCCAGGCTGCCAGCCGCGCACCTCCGGCGCGAATGGCTGCCGGACAGGAGCATTCCCTGGTCATCCGTCCTGATGGGACGGTCTGGGCCGCGGGGTCCAACGTCTATGGCCAGCTTGGGGACGGGACCTATATCGACCGGGCTCAGTTCGTCCGGGTCCAGGGGCTGACCCATGTGGTCGCCGTCGCAGCCGGGCTCTCCCACTCGTTGGCGTTGCGCGCGGACGGTTCGGTGTGGGCCTGGGGCTCCAATTCCTCGGGACAGTTGGGTAACGGCTCCGGCGAAGACAGCGCCCTTCCCACGCAGGTTCCAGGGCTGACTGGCATCACCACCGTTGGCGCGGGCACGGAACACTCCCTGGCCGCACGCACGGACGGGACGCTCTGGGCATGGGGCTTCAACGGAGATGGGCAGTTGGGCAACGGCTCCGTGTCCTCGCGCACGACGCCAGTCAAGGTGGGGACGACCCTCGGCAACGTGGTTGCGCTGGCGGGAGGCAGTGCCCACTCGATGGCGCTGCGCGCGGATGGAACCGTCCATGCGTGGGGTGCTGGTGCCAGCGGACAGCTCGGTAATGGCTCGACGGCCCGTCGCCTCACCCCAACCCAGGTCCCCGGGCTGACCCACGTCAATGCCATTGCCGCGGGAGACAGTCATTCTCTCGCGCTGCAGGCGAATGGTGCTGTCAAGGCCTGGGGCAACAACGCCTATGGTCAGTTGGGAGACGGGACCCTCACGAACCGACTGACTCCAGTTCAAGCGGCGGGGCAGGGGACCTGGACAGCCATTGCTTCGGGGTTGTCTTCCTCCATCGCTGTACGGTCGGATGGAACCATCTGGGCCTGGGGCTTCAATGCCTATGGGCAGCTCGGCGATGGGACGCAGGTGGACCGTACCAGTCCCGTCCAGGTCAGCGGCTTGTCTCAGGGCCGGATGGTGGCCATGGGGAGCACGCACACGCTGGTGCTCTTGTCCTCGGGACTGGTCAAGTCATGGGGAGGGAACTTCCTGGGACAACTCGGCAACGGAACGTTGCAGGACCGTGCGACTCCGGGCTCCACGAATGTCCGATCGGGATGGAGCAAGGTCGCCCCAGGCGGCGCGAGCAGCTACCGTGCCTTCACCTTGTTCTTGAGGCCGGATGGAACGCTCTTGGCTTCTGGCGACAACAGCGAAGGTCAGTTGGGCAATGGAACCACCAATGACAGCGCCATTCCCGTGCCGGTCGCGGGCTTGGGTTACGTCGTGGATGTTGCCGCGACGGACCACTCTCCTGTCGCGGTCCTGGCGGACGGGACCGTGTGGACCTGGGGTGGTTCCGGCGATTCCCTTCTTCCCCAGAAGCTCAGCGGAATTGCCAACGTGATCGCCGTCGCCGCTGAGTCGTGGACAGTGCATGCCCTCAGAGGGGATGGAACCGTGTGGGCTTGGTCCACCTTGGGGTCGAACACAACGCCCATTCAAGTGCCCGGCCTCTCCAGCGTGGTGGCCATCGCGAGCGGTGACTACCATACCCTCGCATTGCGTGCGGACGGCAGTGTCTGGACATGGGGCAGCAACACCTACGGACAGTTGGGCGACGGGACGACAACCTCACGTACCATCCCCATGCAGATTGGAGGCGTGAGCAACATCGTGGCCGTCGCGGGTGGCTCATACCACTCTTTCGCGCTTCGTGCAGATGGCACCGGTTGGACTTGGGGCTCGAACGCCTCTGGCGCGCTTGGGGACGGCACTCGGATTGATCGCCATTTACCGGTTCAAATCACGGGGCTGGCGGGAGTGACGGAGATCTCCGCGGGCTATTCCCAGTCCATGGCTCTGGCCGGTGATGGCTCCGTCTGGATCTGGGGAGGAGGGCTGCTTGGAGACGGGTCGGAGGGCTCCGTCAGCCAGCCCATGCGACTGGCGGGTGTGAGCGAAATCACCGCGGTCACGGCGGGCAGTGGGTACTCATTTGCGCAGCGCGCGGACGGAACGCTCCTGGCGTGGGGGGCCAATCGCCACGGCCAGCTCGGCAACGGGGTTTCTGACCGGCGAGAGGTCCCTTACCGGCTTCCTGGCTTGACGGACATCGTGGGTGTCGCCGCGGCACACATGACCTCCGTTGCGCTCCGTTCCGACGGAACTGTCTGGGCATGGGGGGCTGGCAATGGCTGGTCCCATGTACCGAAGCAGATTCCTGGCGTGAGTCAGGTCGTGGAGGTCGCCGCTGGCTATTGCCACTTCATGGCTTTGCGTTCGGATGGGACGGTGTGGACCTGGAGCGCGACCCCCTGTGGTCTCGACTTCGAGAACCATGGGCAGATGGGCGATGGAACCCGAACCTACCACTCCGCGCCGGCGCCCGTTCCAGGATTGAATCGCGTGATTGCGATTGCCGCGGGGAAGTATCATTCACTCGCAGTTCGCTCGGATGGCACGGTCTGGGGGTGGGGCTACAACGCCACGGGCGCCCTGGGGGACGGAACGATTGCAGATCGTCTCAGTCCTGTTCGGGTTTCCGGGTTGACTGGGGTCGTCTCCGTGTCGGCGGCCTACACGAGTTCGATGGCGCTGGACGTCGCCGGCAGGGTTTGGGCTTGGGGGGATAATCAGGGGGGCATTCTGGGAACTGGGCAGAGCGCTTCCAATTTGCTCTACCCTGTGCAGATCCCCTCTTTGACGGGAGTGGTGGAGATTGCGTCGGGGGACTTTCATTCCCTGGCTCGACGTTCGGATGGTTCCCTTTGGGCGTGGGGCTCCAATGGCCGTGGCTCCGTAGGCAACAGCCCTCTTCGAACTGTCAGCACCCCCATCCAGGTCCTGAGTTCAGTGAGGAGCTTGGGGGCTGGTGACTATTCTTCATATGCGACTCGCAACGATGGGACCCTGTGGGCCTGGGGAGACAACGATTTCGGACAGCTTGGGGACGCCAGCACGACGAACCGGTTTGCTCCTGTGCGTGTCTCCGGGGTGTTCGACGCAGTGACCTCGGCGGGGGGGAGCTACCACTCCCTGCACCAGTCCAGCGATGGCTCTGTCTGGGTCTCCGGGGACAACATCTTCGGACAGTTGGGGGACGGTGCTCCAGCCGCGCAAGAGTTCTGGCCGGTGCCGGTCCTCTTGCCTCAGTAACCGAGATGCAGAAGGGCTTCCTCCTTTCGAGTCCGTGATGCGAGGATTCCCAGGGCATCCAGTCCTGGGAGTCCCTCGGAATGACGGAGACGGTTGGCTTGCTGGGCTATGGGCGCTTCGGCCGCGCCCTCTCGGGACTGCTCGCGGACGCGGGCATCCCCCATCGTGTCCACGACCCGAAGCTCGATGAGGTCCCTCCCAAGCTCCAGGCGGGTTCCCTCGAGGACCTGGCCGCGCGCTCCACGGTGCTCGTGCTGGCGATGCCCGTTACCGCCATGCACGACGCGCTGACCTCGCTGCGCCCCTTGCTGTCCCCCACCCAGCTCGTCATCGACGTGGGCAGCGTGAAGGTGAGCCCCGTGCAGGCGCTTGCCACCGTGCTGGGACGCGACATCCCTTGGGTCGGGACGCATCCACTCTTCGGCCCCGCGAGCCTCGCGCGCGGGGATGCCCGGCGCACCGTGGTGTGTCCCAACTCGCTGCACCCCGAGGCCGCCCAGCGGGCCCGCGCGCTGTTCGAGCGGCTCGGCTGCGAAGTAACGGAGATGACTCCCGAGGCACACGACGCGCTGATGGCTCGCACGCATGTGCTCACGTTCTTCCTGGCGCACGGGCTCGTGAAGGCCGGAGTGGGGAAGGGCATTCCCTTTGCTCCGCCCAGCTTCCAGCCCGTGGCTCGACTGGAGGAGTACGCGCGCACCGAGGTGCCCCACCTCTTCAACGTCGTGCAGTCGGAGAACCCCTACGCCCGCGAGGCCCGCGCGGAGCTGCTCACGGCCCTCACCGAGCTCCACCAGGGCCTCGAGGCCTCCGCGAAGGCCGTGCGCAGCCCCACCGCGCCTCCCGCCCTGCTCGACGTGCGTCAGCGCATCGACCAGGTCGACCGGGAACTGGTCTCACTGCTCGCGCGCCGCGCCCGACTCGTCCAGGACGCGGCCCGCGTGAAGTCCGAACACGGGCTCCCATTCCCCGACGCCGAGCGGGAAGCCTCCATGCTCGACACCCGACGCGCGTGGGCGGAGCACGACGGCCTCCACACCGGCTCCATCGACGAGGTCTTCCACTTCGTGCTGCGACTGTGCCGCGACACCGTCACCAGGCCCGACGAGGAACCCTGACCCTCAGCGCTGCACGGTGAACGTGGGGTTCAACACCTTCATCGTCCCCTTCGTCACCCCGAACTGCTCGTGCACCGCAGCGCGGCGTACGGTCTCCGCCGGGGAGATGCGTCCCGCGAGCAGTTCCTGATACGCGCCCAGCACCCGCGTGGCCTCCTCGCGCGACTCACGCACGAACTCCACGCGGAATCGCCGCACCCCACGGGAAAGCAGTGACGGCACCAGCGACGCCGCGCTCTGCGCCTGCGCGTTGAACACCGTGTTCCGGCACCCCACGTCCACCACCACCGGATGCTCCAGGCCCTTGTGGTCGCGCAGCGACAGCCGGTGCTTCTCACACGGCCGTCCACAGCTCCGGTAGTCACGCCCGTGCGACAGCGTGTGCGAATACACGCAGTGCTCCGTGTGGAACGTCGAGATGTGGTGGTGCACCGTCACCGCGAAGCGCTCGGCGGGCAGGTGCTCCAGCATCGCCCCCAACTGCACCGCGTCCAAATCATGCGCGAACGTCAGCGTGTCCAACCCCAACCCCAACAGGTGCAGCGCCGTCACGGAGTTGGTCACGTTGAGCGAGAAGTCCCCGTGCAGCGCCGGCCGCGTCTCGCCCGGCGCGAACGGCCGCTCCAGGAAGTGCATCATCGCACCCCAGTGCCGCGCCAGCACCGCGTCCGGCTTGAGCTTCGCGATGCGCGCGTCGTAGCCCTCCTCGCCGGGCTTCTGCACCCGCACCGTCGCAATCGTCACCTTCAGCCCCGCCGCCTTCGCCCGCTCCACCGCGCGCTGGAGCCCCACCAGCTCCATCCAGTCCAGCTCCACCTCGGGCAGCCCCGCGGCAATCACCGCCTCCAACTGCTCGTCCGTCCGGCACAGCGGCAACAGCCGCGCGCCCTCGACGACCGACCGGGCGACGACCCGCGCTCGCGCCGAGCCCCGCACCTCGTCCAGCACGGACGACTCGCGCACCGTGCGCGGAAGGCCCCGGGACACCGACTCCGTCAGCTCCGTCACCAGCGAGCGCCGCAGCGCCTTGATTTCCGACACCGGCAGATGCAGCCCCGGCGCCAGCGCCGACACCTCCAGCTCCGCCAGATGGAACGGCGTCCCACCCAGCGCCGCCAGCTTGTCCTTCAGCAGCGCCGCGTCCAGTCCGCCCGCCCGGGCCTGCGCGAGCGGCGTTGTGCTCGACGCCGTGGCCACATGCCCACCGCGCGCCGTGCCCGTCACCACCAGCGGCGTCCCCGCCGAGCCCGACACCGTGAGCGTCAGCGGCACACGCCCCTCGGGCTCCCCCTGCGCGAGCAGCTCCTCCGTCTGCTTCACCAGCGCGGGATCACTCGTCACCCAGACGCGTTGCCCCACCGCGACGCGCGACATGTCCGGCCCGGGGTTGCCGAAGCCGAGCACCCACCCGTGTCCCTTGCGCTCCACGCGGAACAACGGCCCACCGGCCTCGTGCTTGTCCTCGGGATGCCCGTCGTCGAACACCACGCCCATGCCCGGACGCGGTGACAGCTCGGCGGCCACGGGCGCCTCCGTCTCCAGCGGAGACGACACCTTGCCCTGCGGCGCTCCAGCTCGCGTGTCCGCGCCCAGCCCGCCCGTCCACGGCCGCCCCTTCGGGTCCTCCACGACGCGCACGTCCCGGCCGTGCACCGACTCCACCACGCCCAGGAACGCACCGCGGTGCTTGGGGAAGCGCCCCTCCACCAGCGTCTGGTGGTCCGAGCCCGCGAAGAACCCGTGCGAGAAGCCCCGGCTGTACGACAGCGTCATGTCGGCCAAATCCCTGCGCAGCGCGCCCGTGTCGCCCTGTCCCGCGGCGACGCCATCCACCCAGCGCCGATAGCCCCGCACCGCCGTGGCCACGTACTGCGGCCCCTTCTGCCGACCTTCAATCTTCAGCGAGTGCACACCGACCTCGACCAGCTTCGGCACCGCCATGACGCCCGCGAGGTCCTTGGGGCTGAGCAGGTAGCGCACGTCGCCCAAATCCTTCGTCTCCCCATCCACCACCAGGTCGTACGGCAGCCGGCACGACTGCGCGCACTGTCCCCGGTTCGCCGAGCGTCCACCCCACGCCTCGCTGGTGAGGCACTGGCCGCTCCACGACATGCACAGCGCGCCGTGGATGAAGACCTCCAGCTCGATGTCCGTCTCCGACGCCAGCCGCGCAATCTCCGCCACCGACAGCTCGCGCGGCACCACCACGCGCGTGGCGCCCAGGCCTCGGGCGAAGCGCGCGCCCTCCGCGCTCGAAATCGTCATCTGCGTGGAGGCATGCACCTCCATCTGCGGACACACCGCGCGCGCCACCAGCGCCACCGCCGGGTCCTGCACGATGAGCGCGTCCACGCCCGCCGCGGCCACGCGCCGCAGGATGTCCTCCACCACCGGCAGCTCCGGCTCGAACACCAGCGTGTTCAACGTCAGATACGCCCGGGCGCCCGCGCGGTGAACCATCGCCAGCGTCTCCGGCAGGCGGGCGAGCGAGAAGTTCTCCGCTCGGGCGCGAGCGTTGAAGCCCTCGTCCAGGCCGAAATAGATGGCGTCCGCGCCGCTGGCCAGCGCGGCCTTCATGGAGTCGAGGTCACCAGCGGGAGCGAGGATTTCAGGACGACGGCGCATGTCGGGACCTCTAACACAGAGGGCATGCGCCCGCGTCCGTCCTCAATCGCTCGTGGACGCGGTGCGGCGGGTTCTGGTCAAGTCGCCGCCCGGTTGCTTCCACAGGAGACGAGTCATGGCGGATGGCGTTTTCAAGGACGGGCTGCTCGCGGGCAAGGTGGCCTTCATCTCGGGCGGCAGCAGCGGCATCAACCTCGGCATCGCCGAGGCCTTCGTGAAGGCTGGGGCCAAGGTGGCCATCAATGGCCGCAACGTGGAGAAGCTCGAGGGCGCGGTGAAGGGCCTGCAGGCCCACGGCACCGCGATGGGCGTGCCCGCGGACGTGCGTGACTACGCCTCCGTGGAGAAGGCGCTCCAGGCGGTGCGCGACGCGTACGGCGAGCTGGACATCCTCATCTGTGGCGCCGCCGGCAACTTCCCCGCGCCCGCGCTGGGCATGTCCTCCAACGGCTTCAAGGCCGTGATGGACATCGACGTGCTGGGCACCTTCAACCTGTGCCGCGCGGGCTTCGAGCACCTGCGCAAGCCCGGCGCCTGCGTCATCAACATCTCCGCGCCCCAGGCCTACCTGCCCATGGCCATGCAGGCCCACGTCTGCGCCGCCAAGGCGGGCGTGGACATGCTCACCCGCGTGCTGGCGCTCGAGTGGGGCGGCGCCGGTGTGCGCGTCAACGCCATCACGCCCGGCCCCATCGAGGACACCGAGGGCATGCGGCGCCTCGCCCCCAGCGAGGAGGGCACCCAGAAGCTCGCGCAGCTGCTGCCGCTGCAGCGCTTCGGCACCAAGGCGGACATCGCGCGCCTGGCGCTCTTCCTGTCGTCGGACGCCGCGTCCTACATCACCGGCTCCATCATGGTCTGTGACGGCGGCCAGTCCCTCCTGGGCGGCGCCGCGCTGATGGGCGCCCTGGGCATGTAGCCCCCCGCGGGTACGTCTTCCGGGGTAGGTCTGATAGAAGGCGACGCGAGCGGTACCTTCCCTGGGGGGGCCGCTCGCGTTCCGGAGAACCGCATGTCCGTCAGCCTTCGTCCGTCACCCCGGCTCCTCGGGTGGGTCCTGCTGTGCCTCGGCCTGTTGCTCGGTTGTGGCGAGGACTCACCGCCCCAGCAGTTCGCGCCCCCGCCGCTCCTGCCGGACGCCGTCGCCTCCACGGTCCTCCTGACGCCGTCGCGGCAGCTCGTCGCGAATGGTGAGGACCGGGGCGAAATCACCGTCGTCGTGAAGGACGAGGACGGCGCGCCCATGGCCGGCCGCACCGTGGCGGTGGCGGTGGCGGGCGAGGGCAACGTGGTGACGCAGCCGGGCCGGACGGATGCAGCGGGGGTGGCGGTCGGCTTCGTGGTCTCCACGCGCGGCGGCGTCAAGCGGGTGACGGCCTCCGTCGCGGCCGAGGGCGGCTCGGTGGTGCTCGTGTCCCAGCCCACCTTCACCTTCGTCTCACCGGTGGCCACGCGACTGGAGTTCTCCACGTCCGTGGTGGATGGCTCGGCGGGCGCTCGGCTTCCGACGCTGGAGGTTCGCTTCGTGGATGAGGACGGGCGGCTCGTCGCGGATGCCACGGCTCCCGTGACGCTGTCGCTCCCCGCCAATCCCGAGGGCGCGGCCCTGGAGGGGACACTCACCGTGACGCCGGTGAACGGCGTCGCGCGGTTCGACGACCTGCTGGTCCACAAGACGGTGGTGGGACGCAGGCTGGTGGCGAGCGCGCCGGGTGTGTCGGACGCCACCCTGGATTCGTTCAACGTGCTCCCGGGGGTGCCCGCATCCCTGGAGGTCGAGGGGCTGGAGGCCGTCGCCGTCGCGGGCACGCAGCGCTCCGCGCAGGTGACGGTGCGCGATGCCTCCGGCAACGTGGTCACGACCTACCGGGGCACGCTCGGGCTGCTCGCCACGGATGCCTCGGCCTCGCTGCCCCCGTCCCATGCCTTCACCCCACAGGACATGGGCCGCTTCACCTTCACCGGCATCACGCTGAACCGCGCGGGCAGCCACCAGCTCACCGTGCGCGACGTGGACGTGTCGATGCTCAGCACGCGGCGGACGGTGGGCGTGGTGGCCGGCGCCGCGTCGGTGCTCGCCATCACCCGCGCACCTCCCGCGGCCTCCGTGCGCGGCGAGCTGTCGCAAGTGACAGTGGAGCTCCACGATGTCCACGGCAACGTCGCGCTGGTGGGCGCGCCCCAGGTGACGCTGGCGCTGGAGGAGGGCATCCCGCTCGTGGGCGTCACCCAGTTGGCGCCGGTGGACGGCGTGGCCCGCTTCACCGGCCTGCGCGTGGACTCGGATGGCGACTACCACCTGCTCGCCACGGCGAGCGGGCTCACGCAGGCCCGGAGCCAGACGCTCTCCATCATCGATGACCTCCCGCCGGCGCAGCCCACGCTCGCGCTCGGGACGCCGGGCATCGACTCGGTGACGCTGACGTGGACCGCCGTCGGAGACGATGGCCTCCTGGGCCGGGCCACGGCGCAGTCGCTGCGCTACTCGATGTCGCCCATCGTCACCGCCGCGGACTTCGACGGGGCCACGCCCGTGGGTGGTGTGGGGGCTCCCGCGGAGCCTGGAACCGCCGAGTCCGCGACCATCGGGGACCTGACGCCGCAGCAGACCTACCACGCGGCGCTGCGCGTGACGGACAACCGGGGCAACACCTCGCTCTCCAACAGCCTGGCCTTCCAGACGCAGAGCAACGACGTGACGCAGGTGGCCTTCACCCCGCAGCCCGTGTCGGGCACCGCGGGGCAGCCGCTGGCGGAGGTGGTCGTCTCCCTCCTGAATCCGCAGGGCGACGTCGTCACCGCGTCCACGCTGCCCGTCACGCTGTCGCTCGTCGGTGGCGCGGACTTCGAGCCGGTGCAGGTCTCCGCGGTCGCCGGCGTGGCGCGCTTCACGAACCTGGTCCTCGAGGAGGCTGGCACGTACCGCTTCGTCGCCACCGTGAACGGGCTGACCGTGCAGAGCGAGGAGTTCGACATCGACGCGGCCGCGCCCGCCGAGCTGGTGCTCACGGGGCTCGCCTCCACCGTCACCGCGGGAGACGAGTCCACGGTGACGGTGACGGTGGTGGACGCGTTCGGCAACCCCGTGCGGAGCTTCACGGGCGCGGTGGCGCTCACCTCCACGGACCCGGACGCGGTGCTCCCCGCGAGCCACACCTTCACGACACAGGACGAGGGCGTGCACAGCTTCGGCAGTCCGGTGGTGCTGGTCACCACGGGCCCGCAGCGCGTGACGGCCACGGGCCCCTCGCAGCTCACCGGCTCGGTCGAGGCGCAGGTCACAAGCGGGGTACCCCACCACTTGACGCTCGAGGGGCTCCCCGCCGAGGTGGAGGCGGGCTCCGAGCACGTGCTCACCCTCCGCGTGAGGGATGCGTTCGACAACGTCGTCACCGACTACATGGGCATCGTGGAGCTCGAGTCGAGTGATGCCCAGGCCGAGTTCCCCTTGACGCTCGACTTCGCGGCCCCGAACGCGGGGCAGCTCACCTTCACCGCGGCCCTGAAGAGCACGGGCACGCACACCCTCACCGTGGCGGAGGCGGGGGGCGGCCTGTCCGTCGAGGTCCAGGCGGAGGTGACGCCGGGGCCGGCGGTGTCGATGCTCCTGTCGGTCGCGACACCGATGCCCACGGTAGGTCAGCCGGTCGACGTCACGGTGACGCTCCAGGATGCGTATGCGAACCCGGCCTCGGGCTACCGGGGCACCGTGGAGGTGCGAGTGGCCCAGGACCCGGGGGCCACCCTCCCGGCCCCCTTCACCTTCACCGAGGCCAGCGCGGGCGTGCACGTCTTCAGCGTGACGTTCTCCGAGTCGGACACCATGACCGTCCTGGCCGAGGACACCGAGGACCCGGCGCTGACCGCGTCCCAGGAGGTGAACGTGCTGGACGCCCCGCCGTCTCCGGCGCTGCCGGTCCGGACGCCCCCTCGTCGGTAGTCCAGCCGACAGCCGGGGTGGGCCCACGTGCCCTCCCGGGGTGGGGTGGGGTCGGCCCACTGTCGGCCAGCGTGCCGTCCGGCCGTGAAAGGCTGCTGCTCGTGAGCGGCGGGCGGATTACCTTTGCCCCGCATCCTTCCGTCGCTCCTCGGAAGAACGCGAGGAGCGTGGGTGAAACCCGTCAGCACGCTCAGGAGAGCAGCCCGTGTCTGAAACGCCCGTCACCGACGCTGTCCGCCTCATCACCTGTCCGCCCGCCGAGTTCCGGCGCTCCGGAGAGGCCGCCATGGAGGCCACGCGCGCCGGCATCGCCCGCCTCAAGGGCCTCAAGGCCCCCTACGACGTGGTCCAGGTGCTGGAGCTCTACGACGAGGCCATGGCCTCGCTCGACGACGCGGCGGCCCGCGCGAGCGTCGCCCGGCACTCGCACCCGGAGGCCGCCATGCGCGACGCCGCCGAGGCCGCGGAGCAGGAGCTGGAGACGCTCGCCACCGACATCCGCATGGACCGGGGCGTCTATGACGTCCTCGCCTCGCTGGACGTGTCCGGCCAGGACGCGCAGACGCGCAAGTGGGTGGAGAAGGTGCTGCGCGACTTCCGCCGCTCCGGCGTGGACCGCGACGACGCCACCCGCGCGCGCGTGAAGGCGCTCAACGACGAGCTGGTGAAGATTGGCCAGGAGTTCAGCCGCAACATGCTCCAGGACACGCGCACCGTGTCCCTGCCGCCCGCGGCGCTGGACGGCCTGCCGGAGGACTACGTCCGCGCGCATCCGCCGGGCGCCGACGGACAGGTGGTCATCACCACCGACTACCCGGACATCATCCCGTTCATGACGTACTCGCGCGACGCCAAGGCCCGCGAGCAGATGTGGCGCGCCTTCCGGCTGCGCGGCCACCCGAGCAACACCGACGTGCTCGAGCGCATGGTGGCCCGCCGCCACGAGCTGGCGACGCTCCTGGGCTTCCGCAACTGGGCGGCCTTCGCGACCGAGGACAAGATGATTCGCGACGAGCAGGCCGCCGCGGACTTCATCGAGCGGATTTCCCAGGCGTCCGGCGCGCGGATGCAGCGGGACTACGCGCTGCTGCTCGAGCGCAAGCGCCGCGACGTGCCGGACGCGGCGCGCGTGGACCCGTGGGACCAGGCCTACCTGGAGGACCGCATCAAGGCGGAGCAGTACGCGTTCGACTCGCAGGCGGTGCGTCCGTACTTCGAGTACTCGCGCGTGAAGCAGGGCATGTTGGATTTGACGGCGAAGATGTTCGGCGTCACCTACCGGCGCATCACCGACGCCACGGTGTGGCACCCGGACGTGGAGGCGTACGACGTGCTGGAGGACGGCGCCGTCAAGGGGCGCTTCTACCTGGACATGCACCCGCGCGCGGACAAGTACAAGCACGCGGCCCAGTTCACCCTCACCAGCGGCAAGGCCGGACGCCGGCTGCCCGAGGGCGTGCTGATGTGCAACTTCCCCAAGCCCGGTGCCGAGCCCGCGCTGCTCCAGCACGACGACGTGGAGACGTTCCTCCACGAGTTCGGCCACCTGTTGCACCACATCTTCGGCGGCCACACGCGCTGGGCCGGCGTGTCGGGCGTGCGCACGGAGTGGGACTTCGTGGAGGCGCCGTCGCAGATGCTCGAGGAGTGGGCGCGCGACGCGCCGAGCCTGCAGACCTTCGCGAAGCACTATCAGACGGGAGAGCCGCTGCCCGCGGAGCTGGTGACGCGGATGCGCCGCGCGGAGGAGTTCGGCAAGGGCCTGTGGGTGCGCCAGCAGATGTTCTACGCGGCGCTCAGCCTGGAAATCTATCGGCGGGAGCCGAAGGGCCTGGACGCCACGGCGCTCGTGCGCGAGCTGCAGGGCAAGTACACGCCGTTCCCCTACGTGGAGGGG
This sequence comes from Myxococcus sp. AB025B, assembly GCF_006518215.1. Classification (NCBI taxonomy): domain Bacteria; kingdom Pseudomonadati; phylum Myxococcota; class Myxococcia; order Myxococcales; family Myxococcaceae; genus Myxococcus; species Myxococcus sp. AB025B. Next base: position 15,394 of record NZ_SRLW01000073.1, on the reverse strand, counting down.
ACGTACTTCCACCTGTCCTTCGGGCACCTGGAGGGGTACTCGTCGAACTACTACACGTATATGTGGTCGCTGGTCATCGCGAAGGACCTCTTCACGGTGTTCCAGAAGCAGGGCCTGCTGTCTCCGGAGCCCGCGAAGGCCTACCGCCGCGCGGTGCTGGAGCCGGGTGGCTCCGACGACGCGGCCCGGCTGGTCCACGCCTTCCTGGGCCGCGACTACGACTACGCCGCCTACGAGGCCTGGCTGAACAAGGCCGCGTGAGCGTGACGCCGGGCTGACGGGTGGGGTGCTCCGCTGATGGGGCACCCCATTCTCGTTTCCGAGCACGCACCCCTCGCCAGAGCTTCGTTTGACGCATTGCGCTCGATAATGATAATGAGTCGCACAATCAAATAGTGCGACTTCACGCCCAGGCTGGTATGTGGGGCCGCGCTTCCCGAGCGACCTCTTGCGTTCGCATGCGAGCGCACCGGCTGGATGAAACCGTGAGCACTTCTGACAAGCGTTCGTTCCTTCCCTTTGCGATTCTCGGTGTCGTCGCCTTGCTGGCCGTCATCGGCGTGGTGGTGAAGCTCCAGCAGCCCTCGGCGGAGGTCGTCACGGCGCCGGCGGTGGAGCCCGCGTCCGGCGCGAAGGCGGCCACCGTCACCGTCCAGCACGCGCGAGGGGAGTCGGTGGTCCCCTTGAATCCTCGTCGGGTGGTGGTGTTCGACCTGGCGGCCCTGGACATCCTCCAGGCGCTGGGCGTGGACGCGGTGGTGGGCGTGGCGGGGGACCAGTTCCCGCTGCACCTGGCCCCGTTCGCGGACGCGAAGTACCCGCGCATCGGCACGCTGTTCGAGCCGAACTACGAGGCCATCAACGCCGCGCGCCCGGAGCTCATCATCACCGGCGGCCGCTCCAGCGCGAAGTACGACAGCCTGTCGCGCATCGCCCCCACGGTGGACGTGCCCATGGGCGGCGCGCGCTACATCGACACCGTGGTCGCCAACACCGAGCTGCTCGCGCGCATCTTCGGCAAGGAGGAGAAGGCGCGCGAGCTGGTGGATGGCCTGCGCCAGTCGCTCGCGAAGCTGAAGGAGACGACGGCCAGCCGGGGCAAGGGCCTGGTGGTGCTCGTCACCGGTGGCCGCATCAGCGCCTATGGGCCGGGCTCGCGTTTCGGCGTGGTGCACGAGGACTTCGGCGTGCCCGTGGCCGCGGACGGGCTCAAGGCGTCGCTGCACGGCGAGGCCATCGGCTCGGAGTTCATCCGCGAGAAGAACCCGGACTGGCTCTTCGTCATCGACCGCGACGCGAGCATGGGGCAGCAGGGCGGGGCGAAGCAGGTGCTCGACAACGAGCTGGTGCGCCAGACGACGGCCTGGACGAAGGGGCAGGTCGTCTACCTGGACCCGCTCAACGCGTACCTCATCGGCGGTGGCATCCAGGCGGTGGGCCTGCTGCGAGACCAGGTGGCCCAGGCGTACGCCACGCCCGCTCCCTGATGCGCCTCTTCGTCGCCGGCCTCGTCATCCTCCTCCTGGCGCTGGGCAGCCTGCTCATCGGCGTCGGTGACGTGTCGTGGCATGCGCTCGTCACGCCGAGCCCCGATGAACAGGCGCTCCAGCTGCTGGTCATCAGCCGCATCCCCCGGCTGCTGGCGGTGATGCTGGTGGGCACGTCGCTGGGCGTGGCGGGGCTGCTGTTGCAGATGCTCGTGCGCAACCGCTTCGTGGAGCCCTCCACCGCCGGCTCCGCCGAGTCCGCCAGCCTGGGGTTGATGGTCGCCGCCGTCCTGGCGCCCCAGCTCCCCGTGGTGGGCAAGATGCTGGTGGCGGCCCTGTTCGCGATGGGGGGCACCGCGCTGTTTCTGCTCATCCTGCGACGCATTCCGCTGCGCTCGGTGCTCATCGTCCCGCTGGTGGGGCTGGTGCTGGGCAGCGTCTTCGACTCCGTCACGACCTTCTATGCGTACCGGCTGGACCTGCTCCAGTCGGTCAACGCGTGGAAGACGGGGGACTTCTCCACCATCCTGCGCGGGCGCTACGAGCTGCTCTGGCTGACCTTGGGGCTGACGTGCTGCGCGTATGTCGCGGCGGACCGCTTCACCGTCGCGGGCATGGGCGAGTCGTTCACCACCAACCTGGGGATGAACTACACGCGCATCATGGGGCTGGGGCTGCTCATCGTCTCGCTCGTCACCGCCATGGTGGTCGTCACGGTGGGCATGGTGCCGTTCCTGGGCCTGCTGGTCCCCAACCTGGTCAGCCTGTTCACGGGGGACAATGCGCGGAAGGCGATTCCCTGGGTGGCGGTGGGAGGCGCGGGCTTCGTGCTCCTGTGCGACATCCTCGGCCGGGTGGTGCGCTTCCCGTATGAAATCCCGGGGGCCACCATCGCCGGGGTGCTGGGCAGCGTGCTCTTCCTCTCCGTGCTGTTGAGGAGGGACGCCCGTGTCGGTTGAGAGCCTGATGGTGGAGCGGCGCCCGGAGCGCACGCTGTTCATCCTGGGTGGGGTGATGGTGGGCGTGGCCGTGCTGTTCCTGCTCTTTGGCGCGAGCGGCCAGTGGGACTTCGTGCTGCCCTTTCGCGGGCGCAAGCTGGCGACGGCGCTGCTGGTGGGCTACGCCATCGCGGTCTCCACGGTGCTGTTCCAGACGGTGTCGGGCAACCGGGTGCTGACGCCCGCCATCCTCGGGTTCGACAACCTCTACGTCTTCATCCAGACGTGCCTGCTCTACTTCCTGGGCTCCGGCAAGGCGTCGAGCCTGGACCCGAGGCTGCGGTTCGGCGTGGAGGTCCTCATCATGGTGGCCTTCTCGGCCGTCCTGTTCTGGGGGCTCTTCGGTGGGGGAGGGCGCAGCCTGCACCTGGTGCTGCTGACGGGCGTGGTGCTGGGCGTGCTCTTCCGCAGCCTCGCGTCCTTCCTGCAGCGGCTCATCGACCCCAACGAGTTCATCTTCCTGCAGGACCGCTTCTTCGCGAGCTTCAACAACCCGGACCAGGAGCTGCTCGTCGTCGCCTTCGCGCTGACGCTGGTGGTGTCCGTGGTGGGCTTGCGGATGCTCAAGACGTTCGACGTGCTGGTGCTGGGGCGGGAGACGGCCATCAACCTGGGCGTGGACCACCAGCGCACGGCGGCCATCATCCTGGTGCTGGTGGCCATCCTGGTGTCGGTGTCGAGCGCGCTGGTGGGGCCCGTCACGTTCTTCGGCCTGCTGGTCTCCAACCTGGCCCACACGCTGGTGCGCACGTACCGTCACGCGCTGGTGCTGCCCGCCGCGGCGCTCATCGCGGGGGTGTGTCTGGTCGCGGGGCAGTTCGTCCTGGAGCAGGTCTTCCAGTTCAACACCAGCCCCCGCGTCATCATCGACTTCGTGGGCGGGCTGGTGTTCATCGGGATGTTGATGAGGAGGGCGCCGGTATGATCGAGGCCAGGAACGTCACCAAGCGCTACGGCGGCTCGCTCGTGGTCGACGACGTGACGCTGACGCTGCCCGTGGGCGGAATCACCTCCATCATCGGGCCGAACGGCGCGGGCAAGTCCACGCTGCTGTCGATGATCAGCCGGGTGATGCCGATGTCCTCGGGCGTGGTGCTGGTGGATGGATTGGATGTGCGCACCACGCCGGGGGACGTGCTCGCCCGGAAGCTGGCCATCCTGCGCCAGGACAACCACCTGACGTCGCGGCTCACGGTGCGGGAGCTGGTGACGTTCGGCCGCTATCCACACTCGAAGGGGCGGCCCACGGTGGTGGACCGCGAGCACGTGGAGCGGGCCATCCAGCACATGGGCCTGGAGACGCTCTCCGAGCGGTTCCTGGACGAGCTGTCCGGAGGCCAGCGCCAGCGTGCCTTCGTGGCCATGGTGTTGTGCCAGGACACGGACCACGTGCTGCTGGACGAGCCGCTCAACGGCCTGGACCTGAAGCACTCGGTGGCGATGATGAAGCAGCTGCGCACCGCGGTGGACTCGCTGAAGAAGAGCATCGTCATGGTGCTGCACGACTTGAACTTCGCGTCCTGCTACTCGGACCACCTCATCGCCATGCGCGACGGCAAGGTGGCCTTCCAGGGACGCCCCCAGGACATCATGCGGCCCGACATCCTGCGGGCCGTGTACGACCTGGACATCTCCATCCAGTGCATCGACGGCGACTGGATTGCCACGCACTACCGCTGATGCCCAGCTCCGTGATGGAAGCATGACGGAGGCGTGAGGACGGGCGGATGCTCCACGTCCCCGCGTGGGCGCACACTTCCTTCATCTCGTGCGGAGGGCGTGCCATGCGTGAGGAGTCCAGTCGTCATTCCAGGGTGCGAATCGGAACGCTGTTGCTCGGGCTGCTGCTCGCCCTGAGCGGGACCCGCGCGGAGGCCTATCCCATCGCCCCGATGACGCTCTGGGAGCTGACGCTGGAGGCGGAGCTCATCGTGTGGGCGGAGGTCGAGGCGGTGACGACGCGGGCCTTCAAGGACTACGACGAGTACAAGCTCAGTGGCTTCGAAGAGGGCGTCGCGCGACTGCGGGTGCGGGAGGTCTGGAAGGGCACCGCCCATCCTGATGAGCGGGTGGAGGTGGCCTACTTGCCTTTCACCAGTTGCCCCGCGCCCCCGCGTTATGAGCAGGGCCTGCTCGTCGTCGCGTTCCTGACGCGCTGGAACGGCACGTGGTCGACCGTGGGGTTGTCGTACGGGACGCGCTACCCGACGAACAACGATGAGGCCCAGGCCTACCGGCGCGTCGTGGAGCTCGCGGTGAAGGCCCAGAAGCAGGCGAGCCCCCGCGTCCCGTATCGCGAGGACGAGCAGGCGCTGGCCTCGGCGCCCGTGGACTGGGAGGTGCTCGCGGCGAGCCACCCGGCGACACGCTGGGACGGCCTGTTCCGGCTGGTGCCCACGGGCGACGTGGTGCGGGACTTCTATGTCGGCGGAGTCGACAAGTCCGTGCGGCTGTCCCCGGAGCAGCGCGAGGCGCTGGCGCGAGGTTTCGTGACGCATCCGCCCCTGGACCGCTCGCTGCCGATGTTGCTGTTGCCCCTGCGCGGCCATGCGAGCGCGGAGGTGGATGCCGCGGCGGCACGGGCCCTGGAGACGGTGCTGCTGGACTCCGGGCCGTCACGGTGGGCGCTGCTTGCCTTCGACCTGCTCCGGGAGCGACACGGAGAGACCCTCGTGCCGCGCGTCATGCCGGAGAGCGAGGACCCCATCACCCGCGCCTGGGAGTCCGCGCAGCCGGGTGGGGTGGGGGCCCGGTCGAAGGCCGTGTCGTCGCTCCCGGAGGAGTGGCGACGCTTCAAGCAGCGACGCCGCCTGTCTCCCAGGCTGCTGCCCCTGCCCGTCGAGCCCCCCGTGGCGGGCGTCGGTGGCGAGACTCCGCTTTGACCCTCAGTTGCGTCCCCACCGACGAGGGCGCTCGAAGCGGAAGAAGCCGCTGGCCTCCTCCTGGCCGATGCTTTCCGCCTCGGCGCCGAAGTAGCGCGCGCGGATTTCGACGAGGCGCGCCTCCAGCTCCTCGCCGGAGAGCTCCTTCGCGAGCGCCTGACGCTCGGCCATGTACCGCAGGCCCGCGTCCCACCGCGCATCACGACTCTGGTCCAGCGTGTCCCAGCGCTTCAACGCCTCTTCGTCCAATCCCAGCTCCCGACGGATGGCGCGCAGGTTGCGCGAGCGCTCCTCCGCGGACATGGCGCCCAAATCGGTCTGCACCGAGGACACGTCGAGGAAGCGGTTCATCAGCTCCTGCTGGTGCCGCTCGAGCACGGCCCCGAGCTGCTCCCCGTGCACCTCCTGGAGCCGCTGCTTGAAGGTGGAGAGCTTCTCCTCCACGCTCTTGCCCTGGAGCGAGTCGAGCGAGCGCAGCGTGTCGCCGATGGCCTGGTTCTTCAGCTCCGCCGCCCAGATGCGGTCCGCCACGTCCTTGCCAAACAGCCGGTTGCGCGCGTCGCGGATGGCCGCCCGTCGCTCCTGCTCGCTCAGGCCCTTGAGGTAGTGGTCATTGTCGCGGACCCACTTCTCGTAGTCCTCGCGGTTGCGTAGCATCACCGCCAGCGCGTCGTAGTGCTCCGGGAAGTGGGCCTTCAGGAAGGCCAGCAGCTCCTCCCGCCAGCGGTCCGGATGGCGCTGCTGGAAGAAGCGCATCAGGTCCTCGATGAGGCGTATCTGCGCGTGCGGCTCGCTCAGGTTCTTCCCGTAGCGCTGCTTGAGCGACGCGGCCAACTCCTCCAGCTCCGTGTCCGTGGGCTCCGGCACCGGAGTGGGGGATGGCCGCGCGACGCTCGTCGCCACGGAGGGCGCCGCGCCGCCCGGCACCGTGGGTGCCACGCCCGCGACGGATACACCCGGCGGCTGCACGGGCGTCACCTCCGGCGCGTCCTCCCGCAGGAGCGTCACCCCGAGCCCCGCGAGGAGCAGCACCCCCGCGCCCACCAGCAAGACCTTCAAGCTCCGTCGCATGGCCATGTCTCCGGCAAGGGCGTGGGGGACCGGGAGGCCCAGCGGTGCGGCCTCCCGGTGTGCGGCGCGTCAGTCGACCTTGGCGATGTAGTCGATGATGGCCGCGTAGAACTCCATCTCGCTGAACGTGTCGGGGCCGATGCCGATGACGTCCACGTGGTCCTGGTTGATGACGCTGGACATGGAGGTCTGCTGCAGCGAGCTGGGGGCGTTGATGTTGCTGACGTAGCCCAGCGCCGAGTCCTGCGCGACCAGGTCCGCGCCGAAGCGCTCCGTGTAGCGCAGGCGGTAGCCCATCTGCTGCGAGTTGATGCCGACCAGGCCGTCGTCATCCTGCTCGTTGCGGATGCCGTCACCCCTGCCCGCGGCGCCGTCGTTGTCGCAGTCGTCCGCGCACGCGCCGTCCCCGTCGATGTCGAAGAAGAACTGACGCACCAGCCACAGCGCCGGGTTGACGCTCAGGCCGCTCTGCGCCGTCACCAGCGAGGCGTAGTGCGCCGCGTACGACGCGTTGATGGGGTTGGCCACGTTGAAGGCCTTGGCGCCCGTCGTCTTGCCGTCGTTCGCGTCCGCGTCGTTGTAGATGAGCGCCTTGACCGCCGCGTAGCCGTCATTGCCCGGCCCGTAGACGACGTCGCCGTAGATGCGGAACAGCGCGTCCAGCACGCTGGTGATGCCGGGGCCCAGGTCCAGGATGTACTTCGCCACCGGCGAGCCGCGGTGCGGCGAGGACACGCTCACCAGCGCCTTCACCACCGTGTAGCCCTTGCGCTCGCGCAGCACCTTCGCCGCCTTGCGCGCGTCGATGCCGCCCTGCGAGTGCCCCACCAGATTCACGTACGCCGAGCCCGAGGAGGCCAGGTAGCCCTCCACGTCGTTGGCCAAATCCAGCCCGCGCACGTCGGAGCTCTGCAGCGGCTGCACCGCGGCGGCGAACGCCTTCTGCTTGCTGTTCAGGTCCCCGTTGCAGCTCACCTCCAGGAACTCGTCGCACGGGTCGCCCACGAACACGCCGTAGTCGTCACCCCAGTAGTCGTACCCGAGGATGTCGTCGAACCCGCCCAACCCGTGCGCGAACACCACGGGGTACGTCGTCTTCTCCGCGGCGAGGGCGGGTGCGGCCACGCCCAGTACACCCACGGCCAGGACTGACAGGAACAGCGGCGGCTGTTGCTTCATGGGGACTCCTTGCTGGTGAGGATTGCCTGCTGCAACCGATGCACGTCGGACCCGGAACCGGGACGCCAGCCTTCGGACACTGCGAAGGCCCCCACCGGTACGGCCCAGACCTTCCCCACGACCAGGCGAGTCCCGAACTCCGGGCGTATCAGTGCACCAGGGTTGATTCGCGAGTCAATACATCGCGCCGCGTCAGCCCCGCCGGACGAGACGGACGTTCTGTGGTGCACTGCGTTGTCTGTGATTGCGCGGCGCGTCGGCGTGGTGCGTTGACTTCTGTCGCGCCGTGTCGACGCCGGAGCCGTCCCGCTCACCCCTCCCAGGATGGAGGGGGAGCGCGGGGCCCCGTCCCGTCACTCGAGCGACGGGGCTGGGCGGACACCCGTGACTACGGCTCGACGGGGGTCTGCTGGATGCGCCAGATCTCCTCCGCGTACTGCTTGATGGTGCGGTCGGAGGAGAAGATGCCGGCGCGGGCGACGTTGATGATGCACTTGCGCGCCCAGGTGTCCGCGTCCTGGTAGGCGCGCACCACCTCGTCCTGCTTGGCCGCGTAGGACGCGAAGTCCGCCAGCACCAGGTAGCGGTCCTCCTCCAGGAGGCTGTCCACCAGGGGCTTGTAGAGGCCGCGGTCCTCCGGGGAGAAGAAGCCGGTGGAGATGAGGTCCAGCGCCTCGCGCAGCTCCAGGTTCTTCTCGTACTCGTCGCGCGGCCGGTAGCCGGCGCGCTTCCTGGCGATGACCTCGTCCGCGGTGAGGCCGAAGAGGAAGAAGTTCTCGTCGCCCACCGCCTCGCGAATCTCCACGTTGGCGCCGTCCAGCGTGCCCAGCGTCAGCGCGCCGTTGAGCATCAGCTTCATGTTGCCCGTGCCGGACGCCTCCATGCCCGCCGTCGAAATCTGCTCGGACACGTCCGCGGCCGGGATGATGCGCTCGGCCAGGCTCACCCGGTAGTTGGGCGCGAAGACGACCTGCAGCCCCGTCGTGCCCGCGTCGCTGTTGACCACCTCGGCGATGCCGTTGATGAGCCGGATGGTCAGCTTGGCCAGGTGGTAGCCCGGCGCCGCCTTGGCGCCGAAGAGGAACGCGCGCGGGTGGATGATGGTGCCCGGGTCCCTGCGCGCCCGCATCCACAGCGCGACGATGTGCACCGCGTCCAGCAGCTGGCGCTTGTACTCGTGCAGGCGCTTGATCTGCACGTCGAAGATGGCCTCCGGGTTGAGCCGCACCGAGCGGAGGTCCTGGATGTGCCTGGACAGGTCCTCCTTGTTGGCGCGCTTCACCTCGCGGAACGCCTTGCGGAACGCGGGGTCCTCCGCGTGCGGCTCCAGCTCGCGCAGCTTGTCCAGATTGGTGGCCCAGCCCTCGCCGATGCGGGACGTAATCAGCTTGGACAGCCGCGGGTTGCACCACGCCAGCCACCGGCGCGGCGTCACGCCGTTGGTCTTGTTGTTGAAGCGCTCCGGGTACATCGCCGCGAAGTCCGGCAGCACGTCCCGGCGCAACAGGTCCGTGTGCAGCGCCGCCACGCCGTTGATGCTGTGGCTGCCCACCACCGCCAGGTGTGCCATGCGAATCTTCTTCTCCGGCCCCTCCTCCACCAGGCTCATCCGCCGCAGCTTCTCCTGGTCATAGGGGTAGCGGATCTGCACCTGGCGCAGGAAGCGCTGGTTGATTTCGTAGATGAGTTCCAGGTGGCGCGGCAGCAGCCGCTCGAACAGCGTCGCCGGCCACTTCTCCATCGCCTCCGCCAGCAGCGTGTGGTTGGTGTAGCCGAACACCGCCTGGGTAATCGACCAGGCCTCCTCCCAGCCCAGCCGCTTCTCGTCCACCAGCACGCGCATCAGCTCCGCCACGCCGATGGCCGGGTGCGTGTCGTTGAGCTGGATGGCCGCCTTCTTCGGGAAGTCCCTGAAGTCGGTGTGGTTCTTCAGGTAGCGCCGGACGATGTCCGCGATGGAGCACGCGACGAAGAAGTACTGCTGCTTGAGCCGCAGCTCCTTGCCCGCCTGGAACGCGTCGTTGGGGTAGAGGACCTTGGAGATGACCTCCGAGTCGTTCTTCTCCACCACGGAGCGCTCGTAGTCGCCCGCGTTGAAGAGCAAGAGGTCGAACTCCTCGGACGCCCGCGCCTGCCACAGCCGCAGCGTGTTCACCGTGTCGTTGTGGTAGCCCGCGATGGGCGTGTCGTACGGCACGCCAATCACCGTCTTGCCGCCCACCCAGCGCGCCACCGGCTTGCCGTCCGGACCCTGGTGGTGCTCCACGCGCCCGAAGAAGCGCACCGGCACCGCCTTCTCCGGCCGCACGATTTCCCACGGGTTGCCGAACTTCAGCCACTCGTCGGCGCGCTCCACCTGGTAGCCGTCCACGATGTCCTGCGTGAAGATGCCGAACTCGTAGCGGATGCCGTACCCCATGCCGGGGTAGCCGAGCGTCGCCAGCGAGTCCAGGAAGCACGCCGCCAGCCGCCCCAGGCCGCCGTTGCCCAGGCCCGCGTCCGGCTCCATCTCCAGCAGGTTGGTGAGGTCCACCCCCACCTCCCGCATGGCCTCGGCGGCCGCGTCGTGCATGCCCAGGTTCAGCAGGTTGTTGCCCAGCGCCCGACCCAGCAGGTACTCCGCGGACAGGTAGTAGGCGCGCTTGGCGTCCTTCTCGTAGTACGTGCGGGCCGTGCGCACCCAGCGGTCCGCCAGCCTGTCACGCACCGCCAGCGACAGCGCCATGAAGCGGTCATGCGCGGTGGACGTCTCGTAGTTCTTCCCGCGCGAGTAGCGCACGTGGTCCAGGAACGAGCGGCGCATGGACGAAGCGTCGCGCCCGGTGCGGCCCCCATCGTCCGCCGTGGACGTGGACGGGGCGGTGGGGCGCTGCGAGGAGGAAGAGGCGGGAGAGGCCATGTCGCGAGAGGTCTCCATCCGAGGTGTGTCGTCGAGTGGGATGCAACGAACGCAGAGGGCGGTCAGGGTAGCGCAGCCGGAAGGCCCGGCACATGCGGAAAGCGCGGAGCCAGGGAGGGGGAGGATGCTCCCTGGCAAGGACCTGGGACGTCCAGGGACGATGTGACACGCGCGCCCATCCGCTCGCTTTCCCACACGGCCCTCGTGGAAGGGCCGCCCTCCGGGGCGCCGTTTGATGTAGAAATCAACGCTCATGGCCTTCCCGAAGAATGACTTGGACCAGCGCCTGGCGCTGGTGCGGCCGGAAGACACGGTCCGCGGCCTCATCTTCAACGCGGTGTTGATGCTCGCCGAGCGGCAACTGGGGCCGGACTCCGCCGCGCGCCTGCGCGAGCCGCTCTTCAAGCGCTCACCGGTGGACTTCTTCTCCTATTCCGCCGTGGACGCCATCCGGTTGCTGTACGCCACGTCGGAGGCGCTGGAGCGGGCGGGGCGCTACCCCACGCAGGAGGACGCGGTGCGCGCGTGCGGCGCCGCCGCCGTCACCGGGTTCTTCTCCTCCACGGTGGGCCAGACGCTCACGCGGCTGATCGGCAAGGGGGACCCCAAGCGCCTGTTGTCCAACGCGCCCACGGCCTACTCCACCCTGGTCAGCTACGGACGCCGGGAATACACCGTGGTGAACGAGCGGCACGTGCGCCTGTCGTTCCAGGGCGACATGCAGCCGGTGCAGTTCCACGAGGGCGTGCTGCAGGAGGCCCTCAAGGCCATCCAGTGCAACGGCCGCGTCGTGGGCACGCCCCACGGCTACTTCGCGGCGGACTACGACATCACCTGGGAGTCGTAGCCCGCCGGTACCGTGTCAGGGCGCGGCCGGGGCCTGCCCCGCGACGGCGGCCACGGAGACGGCCTCCATCTGCGAGGCCAGCTCCTGCGCCTTGGCGAGGAAGTCCGGGAGCAGCTGCTTGGGCAGCGGGTCCGCGCGGGGGAACTGCTGGTTGAGCGGGTTGGTGTAGCTGCCGCCGCGCTTCATGCCGAAGTGCAGGTGCGGCCCGGTGGAGCGGCCGGTGTTGCCCGAGTAGGCGATGACCTGCTTCTGGCTGACGCGGGCCCCCACGCGCACGCCCTCGCCCAGCTTGGACAGGTGCATGTACTGGGTCTCGAAGCCGTTGGCGTGGCGCAGCACCACCATGTTGCCCGCGGCGCCGGCCCACCCGGCCTGCGTCACGGTGCCGTCCGCCACCGCCCACACCGGCGTGCCGATGGGCGTGCCGTAGTCCACGCCGTTGTGGTTCTTCAGGTACTGGAGCACCGGGTGGAAGCGCGAGCCGAACTTGCTGGTGACGTGCGCGTACTTCAGCGGGCTCTTGAGGAAGGTCTTCTTCGCGCTGGCGCCGTCCTCCTGGAAGTAGTTGGGCTGGCCGTCCGGCAGCACGTACCGGTAGACCTTCTTGGGGCCGACCAGGCCCCCCTGGTACTGCGCGGCGAGCACCTCGCCGTAGCGCAGCACGCGGCCCTTGGAGACGAACTTCTCCACCAGCGCCTTCGCCGTGTCGCCCTTGCGCACGTCGCGGTAGAAGTCGATGTCCCAGGCGAACACGTCCGCCAGCACCATGCCGATGGCCGGGTCCTCGCCCGAGTCCACCGCCGCCTCGTAGAGCGACGTCTGGATTTCGAGCGACACCACCGACACCTGCTTCTCCACCTCAATCGCGCGCTTGCTGCCGACGAACTTCTCGCCGTCGCGGCGCACCTGCCACTCGTCCACGAGGCTCTGGCGGTAGTCGAAGAAGTCCAGCTCCCCGTCGCGCAGGACGATGCGGAACTGGTCCCCCACGCGGGAGCGGCGGAAGTCGAACACGCCCTCGAGCGCGGAGATGACGGCCGTCACCTGCGCGTCCGGCAACTGCGCCTCGTGCAGCGCGCCCGCCAGCGTCTGGCGCGGTTCGATGCGGCGGTTCTTGATTTCATACCGGACGGCGGCCTCCGAGGAGGTCACCGCCAGCAGGGCGGCCAGGGCACAGAGGGGGGAGAATCGCATGGGGCGGGCGCGAGTGTAGTGGACACCCCCGCCCCTGCCCAATCGACGGCTCGGGAAATCCCGCGCTCGCCCGCTCGGCTGCTTCGGGAAGCGGGGCCTCAGGCCGGCCGTCGGCGACGGGCCGCGAGGAGCATCAGCGCACCCACGAGGCCCAGGGGCGCGCCGCCTTCCGTCGAGGCGCAGCTGTGCATCCCGGGGCGCTGGGGCGGCTCGAAGGGGGTGCCTCCATCCGGCTCCTCACCCGCGTCGGGTGGGGGAGGTCCGGCATCTGGCGTGCCCGCGTCCGGGGTGCCCGCGTCCGGGTCCGTCGGCTTGGGCCTCACGGTGATGGTCACCCTGTCCGTGGCGGCGACATCGGCCACGCGGACGGTCAGCTCGAAGTCGAGCTGGAGCTCCTGCTCCGGTCCCACGTCCGGGGCGGTGAAGCTGGGGGCCGCCGTGTCCGCGTCGCGCAGCGCCACGGTGGCGCCGCCCACCTGCCGCCAGGAGAACGCGAGCGGCACCGAGCCCCGGTCCGAGCTGCCCGAGCCATCGAGTGTCACCGTGGCGCCGGCAAGCACGCGCTGGTCCACGCCCGCCTCGGCGAGCGGACGGCAGGGGGCGGTGGACTCCGCGACGCGCTCGAGGAAGGGGGGCGTGGCCGTGCCCTGGACGGTGATGTTGTCGACCTCCCAGCCGTGGGCCCGGAAGACGAGGGCCGAGGCCGCGCGGAAGCGCAGCTTCACCGTCTTGCCCTGCAGCGCCGTGCCGAAGTCCAGCGTGACGCGCTCCCGCTGCGGCCAGCGCGGGTTCCTCGCGGCGTAGGCGGGACGGCCACCCAGCTTGTTCCCGGTCCGGGTGTCGAGCGTGCCGGTGTAGCCCGGCGTCACCCAGGCAGTGATGTCCTTCCAGTCGTCCGGCTGGTTCGCCACCACCTCGGTGAGCTCGATGACGCCTCCGTTCCAGTAGTCGAAGGTGTTCGGCCCCGGGTTGTGCCGGAAGTCGAACCCATGCCGATGGTCGAACGACAGGACGAACGTGTTCCCCGAGGGGATGCTCAGCACGGGCGTCTCCAGCGCCGTGTCGGAGGACGCGTAGACGTCCGGCGCGAACCAGACCTGGTCCCGGGCGTCGAGCGGTGACGGGACGACGCGCCAGCGCTGCTCCGCGGTGCCGCCCAGCACGGTGGAGGTCCACGTCGTGCGCAGGCCCTCGACCTTGTCCGTCATGGCGGGCGCCAGGTCATAGTGGAGCAGCACGGCGTGGGCCTGCTCGACGCTTCGCTGACACGCCTCGCTGCTCTCCAGGGTGACGCGGTAATTGGCGCTTCGCGCCGACGACAGCGACGCGGCGAGCGCGATGGGGACCTCGACCACGCCCGTGCCGAAGGCCGCGACCTCCGCCACGGTGAAGGAGTCCCCCCGGGGGAACGTCAGCAGCGCGTCGTCGCTGACCACCCGCACCGTCGCGCGCCGCGCGGGGAGGGGCCCGTGGTTCTGGACCTCCACGCGAACGAGCCCCTCTTCCGAGGCGTCGAGCACGCCGTCCGCGTCGCACGAGCGCCGCCCGTCCACGATGCGCACGGCCGCCAACCGGAGGTCCGAGTGGGCCTCGCCGTCCTCCACCACCGCGTTGTGCTCGGTGGAGTCCCGGGGCGGGGAGACGGCGCACGTGCCAGCGCCCCGTCGCGCGAAGGCCCGGGCCATCGCCTCCAGGTCGTCCCGCCGCTCACGGGCCCGGGCCGCCAGCAGCAGCGCGTCCCGCTGCTCGGTGAAGGTGGCGTCCGCGGGCGCGAGCTGCAGCGCGTCCACGACGTAGTCCGCCATGCGACGCCGGGTCTCCGCGAAGGGGCGGGCGTTCTTGCGCCCCTCGTCGAGCAGCGCCTGGTAGGCCTCGAAGAGCAGGGTGGCCCAGACCTCGCCCGCGTTGTGCATCTGCGCGTTCTCCAGGCCGTTGTCGCGCAGGTAGTCCTGGTCGGGCAGGCCCGCGTCGTTGGCGATGTGGCGCAGCCTCATCCCGTTGAGGTCGAGGTTCGTGGAGTAGGGCGTGCGACGCACCCCGAAGTACGTGCTGTGGCCGAAGGCCTGCGCCGCATGGGCGCCCACCGCGTACGTGCCCTGGGGCGCGTCCGTCTCCCGCACCATCATGAGCAGGGCCAGGAAGTCGCTCCAGCCCTCGCCCATGGCCCGACACTGCGGCTCCGCGCAGAGCGTCAGGCGGCGGGACAGGATGTGCCCCCACTCGTGGGCGACGATGGTGTTGTCCAGCGAGGCGTCGCGCAGGGGCACGGGCGCGCGCGTCATGGCGCCGGTCAGCGAGCCGCGCGACAGCAGCTCCTTGAGCGCCAGGCCGTCCTCGAGCGTGATGGAGAGCGTGGCCAGGCCCGTGGTGAGCGTCGCGTCCACGTCGAACATCTCCGGAGGCGGCTCGCCGGGGACATGGTTGATGACGACCAGCCCGGCGGCCCCCGCGTTCTCCGCGTTCACCGCCTTGAGCTCGTAGATGCAGCCGCCCCGGTCCGCCAGGACGATGGCCCCGGTGACGTCGTTCTGGAGCGGCTCGCACGCGTCGCTGCCCGCGCCCGTGCCGTCCTCCGCCAGGGCCAGCGGATGCTGGGACTGCTGGATGCGCTGCGGGCCGAACTCGGCCTTGCCCGTGACGTAGCGTGTACCGCCCACGGTGAACGCGCGCGCCTCCTCCGTGTCCCAGAGCGAGAACTCCAGCCGGGGCGACAGCCCGTCCCGGGGCACGTACGCGCTGGCCAGGTTTCGCGCCTGCGCGTCCGGGCCCAGGTTCTGCGCCTCGGCCAGCACGGGGTCCCCCCCCAGCCCTCCCGGAGCGTGACTCTCGTCCTGCGC
>NZ_SRLW01000739.1:0-415 GCF_006518215.1 Myxococcus sp. AB025B | reverse complement strand
CGCTACGACCGAGCAAAGTCTGCGCATGCAGCAGATGCAGGAGTTCTGGCAGCAGTCGTCCGGCGATTCCGATCGATAGCTACCCAGGTGGCTGGGATACGGCCTAATCCGTGTCTGCTACGTTGGTCACGATCGATGGCTCGAGCACCCACTCTGCCGCCGGCGCAGCTGCCTTGTCGCTGGACAGGAAGAAGTAGAGCGTGCAGCCCAGGCCTTCGCAATGTTCCAAGGCCTGATGCATGACGTCATGCCGATGTTCGAGCATCAGTTCCGGATTCGCGCGGTCCTTCAGGGACAGTTCGTTCTTCAGCCGGATCGTGAACGTCTTCACCGTGCCAGTGCGCGCTGTCGCGACGATCCTGTATTCGCAGGCATCGCGCTCGACGAGCTCGGGCGGCGTGCGCAACGTATGCAG
>NZ_SRLW01000738.1:0-416 GCF_006518215.1 Myxococcus sp. AB025B | reverse complement strand
AAATAGGTTCATCTAAAGGCATTTCTTGCAGCAAATATTGTTCAATTGCTAAATTGATTCTTGGGTCGTGGTTTTCATTTGGTACAAAAATCATGTTCTTCCTCCTAAATGTTAAACACTTTGTCAACTGCAGCAAGTTCTATATCAATCCCTTTGCCTGCTGCCTTTTGCGCTTCATTTTTCAATTGTTCTAAATCACCAAACTGAGGTAGGTGTGTAAGTACAAGTTTCTTTACGTTAGCTGATTTCGCAAGTTCTCCAGCTTCTTTTGAAGTGAAATGGGCATGATGATGTTCATTTCCTTCAAAAAGATAGGTATCTGCTAGAAACAAATCAGCATCTTTCGCAAAATCAGCGAAACTTTCCAAATAACCTGAATCACCTGTAAATACGAATACTTTCCCCGTTGTTTCTTC
>NZ_SRLW01000737.1:0-418 GCF_006518215.1 Myxococcus sp. AB025B | reverse complement strand
GCCTGCGTGGTGCCGAAGCGCTGTTCGACGGCGGCCAGCATCACGTCGCGCACCACATCACCGCTATGCCCGCCGGTCGTTGCTGCCCAGCTAATCGCCTCGCGGTCGCAGCAGTCCAGCGCAAACGTCACGCGCAGCGGCGTACCATCGTCGCACCGGAACTCGAAGCCATCGGAGCACCAGCGGGTGTTGCTGCGGTCCACCGCAACGCGACCGTCATGTCGCCGCTTATCTCGCCGCACGCCAGGGCGGCGCAGCAGCAACTGATGCTCCCGCATGACCCGATACACGCGCTTGACGTTGATGCACGGCGCACCGCTCTGCTCCCGACTGCGGCGCAGCAGCGCCCAGACACGGCGGTAGCCGTAGGTGGGAAGGTGCGCCACATGGGCCTGAATCTCCTCGACCAGCCCGGCAT
>NZ_SRLW01000736.1:0-420 GCF_006518215.1 Myxococcus sp. AB025B | reverse complement strand
ATCATGGTGACCGCCGCGTTATATTTCTTCGGGCGGCGGAAATACTTCACCGAATTAGAAATCGTAGAAACACCCGAGAACGCCACCAAGCCGGCGGAGAAAGAACGCGCCAGAAGCAGCATCAGCGCCAGACCCTCCAGCGAGTGGGTCTCGAGCTCGGGGGCAATCACGTAGGTCGCCGATTCAGCCAACGGCAAGGTACCCGTCGCGGCACGAATCCAACCCACAATGAGGGTCGCTCCCAACAGTGCCAAGAAAACATACAGCGGCCAGTACGCAATCTTGCCCAGCAACTGCACGCCACGTAGCGCAAACAACGTCAGCGCAACAATGAGTAGCACCGCAATGTGCGTGCGCCAATCCTGAATCTGCGGATACAACGCCACCAAAAACGAGGACGCCGAAGACATCGACACCGCC
>NZ_SRLW01000735.1:0-421 GCF_006518215.1 Myxococcus sp. AB025B | reverse complement strand
CCTACGCAGAGGGTGGCCAGGCCGTAGCGCAGGTTGCGCCGCTCCAGTTCGTCGAGCAGCGTGCCGAGGATGATGCAGCCGGTGGCGCCGAGCGGGTGGCCCATGGCGATGGCGCCGCCGTTGACGTTGACCTTGCTTTCCGCCACGCCCATGTCCTTCATGAATTTCATCACCACCGAAGCGAACGCCTCGTTGACTTCGAACAGATCGATGTCTTCCACCTTCAGGCCGGCCTTGGCCAGGGCCTGGCGGGTCGCCGGCGCGGGGCCGGTAAGCATGATGGTGGGGTCGGTGGAGGTCACCGCGGTAGCGACGATCCGCGCCCGCGCCTTCAGGCCCAGTTCGCGGCCCTTGGCCTCGGAGCCGATGAGCATGGCGCTGGCGCCGTCGACGATCCCCGAGCTGTTGCCCGGCGTATGCA
>NZ_SRLW01000734.1:0-424 GCF_006518215.1 Myxococcus sp. AB025B | reverse complement strand
GTCGAAACTGTTTGAGGCGGCGAAGGGGCTCGACCTCGGCGTCTGCGCGAGTGTCGGCAGGTGCGCTCCGGGAAATTGGAAGTTAGCCACCAAGGAAACGGGCTTGGCCCGTGAGTTTCTCTTTGACTTCACGATGTATCACGATTTTGAGGGGGATTACGCTCAGCCAGAAATAATCTTGGAGCATGAGAACGTCTGGCACCTCGATGCCTTCATGGAGGACTTCTGGAAGCTCATGTTTGGCTATGCGCCCCTTCGTGTCATGATCGGCTATCACCGCGACATGAACCATGTGAACGAGTATATCGACGCGATTCGCAGGTTCGACCGCGAGAGGAGATGGAGGTACCCGGCAGGTGTCGAGGACCTCGTGCTCATCGGGCATCGTCAGATGGAGGCACGTGGATTCAGGGTCGTGAACCGG
>NZ_SRLW01000733.1:0-424 GCF_006518215.1 Myxococcus sp. AB025B | reverse complement strand
CGGCTGCTGCGCACGCCCGGTCACGTCGATGCCGGCGGTGACATCACCGATCCGGCGCTCGGCGCGGATGTTGATGCGCGGGTCGGACACCGCGTTGTAGTTCCAGGTGAGGTTGCCGCGGGTGATGGTCAGGTCCTGCCCATACGCCTTGTAGCGGCCGCTCACTTCCAGGCCGCCATTGGCGGTCATTTCACGGCCGGGCTTGGCCCAGACCTGCATCTTGCCGGTCAGCGCGCCCTTCAGGCCGAACCCGGTCATCTTCACCTTGTCGCCGAGGCTGACCGTCAGGTCCATGTCCAGCGGCGAGGTGCGCGACTCTTCCGGATCGGCCGGGTCCAGCACCACCACGTCTTCGGACACCGAGGTGCCACGGTCCAGGCGCTCCAGGTCGATGTCGGCCTCGGGCACGTGCACGGTGCCACGC
>NZ_SRLW01000732.1:0-425 GCF_006518215.1 Myxococcus sp. AB025B | reverse complement strand
CCGGAGAACGCTTGCGGCGCGGCACCGGCAATGGTGGCGAAGACGCTCCAGGCGTCGGCACCTTCAGCCACACAGCGCGCCTCAAACGCGCGGGTTGGCGGTGGCAACGTGCCATCCGGCGTGATGAGCAATGTCTGGAAACGCGGGTCTTCCAGCGGGATGCCGGCTCTCGATGCCGCATCCACCGCCACCACCCTCACGCGTTGGCCGTTGCGCCACGTCGCCAAGGATTGAGTCGGCGCATCCCCGCAACGCACGGGCAGCGCCGGCAGCGCCACAGGTAGTGGCCAGCCGCCGGCACGCACGCCACCACTCGCTGCCAGCACCTTCATCGCGTCGAGCACCGCCCAGATATCGGCGTCGCTCAATCGATCGGCAAATGCAGGCATGGTGGACGCGCCTTGTGTATCGACCATGCCGTGAGC
>NZ_SRLW01000731.1:0-426 GCF_006518215.1 Myxococcus sp. AB025B | reverse complement strand
TTGTAGGCGTGCCCGGCGCCGTTGGCCACGACGATCTGCGGGTGCCCGGGCACGGAGTCGAGGATGAAGTTCTGGTCCGGCGGCACCGTGTAGAGGCAGGTCTTCGTGTAGAGCTCCGGCCCGCCGAAGCGGGGGAGGTGCTGCTCGACGAACATCTCGTAGCGCTTCTGGCGCACCGGGTCGGGCTCGAAGGTCCGGTCCTCGGCGGTCGTCTCGTGCCCGCCCATGTGCTGGCCGAGCTTGGTGGTGACCTCGCCGTAGACGGGGAACCCGTAGAAGTTGTGCTCGCCGTGGAACATGAACACCGGGAACCGCGACGGCGCGAACTCCGCGAGGTGCGGGGTGGCGTAGTAGGTGACCTGCTCCTGGAGGACCGTCAGCGGCAGCTCGACCCCGCAGGAGGCGAGCACCTGGTTGGTCCACGCG
>NZ_SRLW01000730.1:0-429 GCF_006518215.1 Myxococcus sp. AB025B | reverse complement strand
GATAGCGGCTATGTCCGGTTTTTTCATTTAACTCATACCAACGGGCTACCGTTTCGTTAACGAATACCACTTCTGTTCGTTCGGCAGGAATTAAAATATCCCCGACAAGGGCAATTTCTTTTTTAATTAAACGATCGTATATTGCCCGATTGATCATCGCGGCTACAGTGAACGTGTCATAACTTGTGGAAATGACGGGTAAAGCGAGGCGATCAGCCAGCTGAATCGCCTCATCGCTCGTCGAAAACCCGCCGGTAATTAATACAGCTGCGCCCGCCCGCAGGCCGTATACATGAGCCCGATCGCGGTTTCCAACGATCAGTAAGTTACCGGCATCCACATAACGCATCATTGCTTCTAACTTCATTGCGCCAATCACAAACTTATTCAGCGATTTGTGCAATCCCTTCCGTCCGCCGAGCACCTGGC
>NZ_SRLW01000072.1:0-37106 GCF_006518215.1 Myxococcus sp. AB025B | reverse complement strand
GGTGGTGGGGCTGGAGGCGGGCGATTCGTTGATCAACCTCCTGAACCCGGTGGTGGGGGTGGCCAACTTCTCGTCGCACGACTACTCCACGGGGCTGCCCGAGATGTCCTGGGCCATGGTGGGCTTCCTGGGAGGGCTGGCGCTGCTGTGCGCGTTCCTGGCCGACCGGGTGCTGACCGAGCGTGAGAAGCGGGCCCATCGGCTGTGAGCGGGCCCGCTCCCATGGACGAAGCGGTGGTGGGGCGGCTGGCCCCGGGGCTCGCGCTGGCGCTGCCGCGAGGGCCGCACCGGGGCCGGGTGGGCGAGGTGCGCGCGTCGTCGATGGGCAGCTCGCTGGAGCTGCACGACTTCCGGGCGTACCAGCCGGGAGATGACCTGCGGCAGCTCGACTGGAACGCGGTGGCGCGGACCGATGAGCTCATCCTCCGCGTGCGGCAGGACGAGGTGTCGCCCCGGGTGGAGGTGGTGGTGGATGGCTCTCGCTCCATGGCGCTGTCGCCGCGCAAGGCCGCGTGCGCGAAGGAGCTGGCGCTGCTGGTGTGCGAGGTGGCGGCGCGGCAGGGGTTGAGCCCGACGCTGCTGACCACGGCGGTCCGCGCGGAGCGGATGCAGGGGGCGGGGTGTCGGGCCGTGCTGCGAGCGCTGGAGTTCGACGCGCGGGATGACCTGGCGACGGCGCTGGGGCGACTGCCTCCGCCCCGGCCCTGTGGGCTGCGCGTGGTGGTGAGTGACTTCCTGTTCGAGGCGGACCTGCCCGCGCTGGTGTCCCGGCTGTCGCGTGGGGCGGCGGGGTGCTTCCTGGTGCAGGTGTTGGATGAGGAGGACCTTTCACCTTCGGGAGGTGAGGGCGCCAGGTTGGTGGACTCGGAGAGCGGCGCGGCGTTGGAGGAGCTGCTGACGGAGGACGTGCTGGCGGCGTATGCGCGGCGCTTCGAGGAGCATCAGCGCTTGTTGCGGGGCGCGGCGCTGCGTGCGCGTGGGCTGCTGGTGACGGCGCCGGCCTCGGAGTCGTTGGCGGCCCTGGTGGCGGGGCCGCTGCATCCGCTCTTCGTCGCGGGAGGTGGCGCGTGAGGGGCGTGCGTGCTTCGGGCTCCGACGTGCCGGGTCGTCGGGGTGTGGGGTGGCCCGCTCCCGCGTGCGGAGGTGAGCGCGCGTCCTCGTTCGTTGAGCGGCGCGGTCCCGCTCCGGCGCGCGGCCATGGGCTCGCGCTGGGGTGCGCCGACAGGGTGCTCGGCGTGGGAGGTGGCGCGTGAGCTTCGGCTTCCCGTGGGGCTTGCTGGCCCTGGGCGCGCTGGTGCCCTTGGTGGCGGCGTACTTCCTGCGGCGGCGTCAGAAGCCAGTGGTGGTGAGCGCGCTGTTCCTGTGGCGCACGCCGAGCCCTCGCGCCGAGGCGGGGCCTCGATGGGAGCGCTTCACGCGCGAGGTGTCGCTGCTGCTGGAGGTGCTCGCGGTCATCGCCGCCGCGCTGTACCTGGCGGATGTTCGACTGGGCGAGTCGGCTCGGAGCCGGCACCTGGTGCTCGTGGTGGATGGCAGCCTGTCCATGTCCGCGCGGGGGCCCGACAACGTGACGGTGCTGGAGTTGGTGCGCCGCGAGGCCGCGCGTCGGGTGGAGACCGCGAAGGCCACGCGGGTGACGGTGCTGGCGACGGGCATGACGCCCCGAGTGCTCGCGGGGCCGGAGGCGGAGCCGTCGCGGGCGTTGGCCGTGCTGGAGTCCTTCAATGCGCTGGGCGCGGACCATGACCCGATTCCCACGTTGCTGTGGGCACAGGAGCTCGCGGGGCCGGGCAAGCACGTGGACTTCTTCACCGATGCGCCTCCGGCCGAGGGACTCGTGGTGCCCGCGCCGGTGCGATGGACGGCGCTGGGCACGGCGCGCGACAACGTGGCGCTCGTCTCCGCGCAGCGGAAGGACGAAGGCGGTACGTCGACGGTGACGCTGCGGGTGGCGCGCTTCGGTGTGGGGCCGGACTCGGTGTCGGTGCGGATGACCGCGCAGCCTGGTGCGGGTGCGAAGCAGGGGGCGTCACGCGCGGAGACGGTGTCGTTCAAGGATGGGGAGACCGCCACGGTGCGCGTCACGTTCCAGGACGCGGGCGAGGTGAGCGTCTTCATCGCTCCGGACGCACTGCCGGAGGACAACCGGGCGACGCTGCCCGTGTCGTCGGCGCGGCCGCTCGCGGTGCGTCTGGCGCAGGGGCTGGGGCCGCTGGAGCGGGGCGCGCTGGAGCGCTTCGTCTCGGCCATCCCGGACCTGTCGCGCGAGGCCGCGGCGGAGGAGGTGTTGCTCATCGGTCCGCAAGGCACGGATGCAAGGGTGACGGTGGGAGCCACGGGCAAGCCCCGGACCTTCGTGGGTCCGTTCTTCTCCGAGAAGGGACATCCGTTGCTCGACGACGTGCAGCTCGCGGGCGTGCGTTGGTCCGCGGGGGAGAATCCGCCCGGACGTCCGCTCATCACCGCGGGGGAGGCCGTGCTGGTGTCGGAGGGAGAGGACGGACGTGTGCACCTCAACGTCGACCTGGCCCGCTCCAATGTGCAGCGTGTGTCCGCGTGGCCGGTGTTGCTGGGCAACGTGGTGCGCGAGGCGCGTCGCTCGCGGGAGGGCTTCGCGCGCAGACAGCTCTCCTTGGGCGAGCCGCTCCAGGTGGTGACGCTGCCCGGCGAGCGCTACACGCTGGTGGGACCGGAGGGTGAGAAGCCCGTGTTCGGCGCGGGCGCGGTGAGCCTGCCTCCGCCTTCCTCGCCTGGACGCTACGAGCTGGAGCGCGACGGTGAAGTCGTCGACGCCGCGGTGGTGCTGACGATGGATTCGCGCGAGTCGGACCTGCGCGGACGCGGCAGCGTGGACATCCCCCCGCGTGAGTCCGGCGAGGATGCAGAGGGAGCAGGGGCCTCCGAGCGGATGCGCTGGCCGCTGGTGCTGCTCCTGCTCGCGCTGATGGGCGACTTCTACGTCACGAGGCGGGTGTCATGACCTTCGCGCTCCCGCAGGCGTGGATGCTGCTCATCCCGCTGGGGCTCTTCCTGTGGAAGTACGGCCGCAGGCCCGGTCCGCCGATGTGGCTGCGCGGCGCGCTGCTCGTGCTGGTGGTCGGCGCGCTGTCCGGTCCGAGCTGCCGCCGCGAGGACGCGGGCAGCGACGTGGTCGTCATCGTGGACCGCTCGGCGTCCATGCCTCGCGACGTGGACCGCACGGCCCAGGAGCTCGTCTCGCACCTGGAATCCCAGCGGCGCCCCGGCGACCGCGTGGGCGTCATCACCTTCGGCCGCGAGGCTCGGGTGGAGCAGCCCCTGTCTTCTGTCGGCGCCTTCGGAGGCTTCAGCCGACCGCTCGACGCCGAGGCGTCGGACCTCTCCGCCGCGCTCGACGCCGCCAATGTCCTCATCCCCCAGGAGCGCACCGGCCGCGTGCTCGTCCTCTCCGATGGCCGCGCCACCGGCACGGATGCGCGAGGCGCGGCGCGCAGGCTCGCGGCCCGAGGCATCGCCGTGGACTGGCGGCAGCTCGCCCGGCCCGAGCCCGCGCTGGACGTCGCCGTCGTCTCGCTCGACGTGCCCACCGCCGTGGCCGCGCGCGAGCCCTTCCAGTTCTCCGCCCAGGTATACGCCTCGGCGGCCGTCACCGGCACCGTGCGCCTGGAGCGCAACGGCCGCGTGCTCGTGAAGGGCCCGTTCGACTTCCTCCCTGGCCCCAACGTGCTGCCGCTCAGGGACCTCATCGAGGAGCCCGGCCTCGCGCGCTACCAGCTCACCGTGGAGGTCCCCGGCGACGGCGTGGTGGAGAACGACAAGGGCCTCGCGGTGCTGCGCGTCGAGGGCCCGGGCCGTGTGCTGCTGCTCACCCATCAACCCAAGGGCACGCTCGCGCAGGCGCTCCAGGCCACGGGCCTGCTCGTCGACGTCCGCGCCCCCTTCCGCCTGTCCCTCGATGACCTGGATGGCGTGGGCAGCGTGGTGCTCGAGAACGTGGACGCGAACCTGCTCGGCGAGCCGGGCCTCAACGCGCTCGCCTCGTACGTGGAGCAGGCCGGCGGCGGGCTCGTGATGACCGGCGGACGCGAGAGCTTCGGCGAGGGCGGCTACCGGCGCTCGCCCATCGAGCCCCTGCTGCCCGTGTCGCTGGAGATGCGCGAGGAGGTCCGCCGCGCCTCCATCGCCATCAGCATCCTGATGGACTGCTCGTGCTCCATGGGCGCCACCGTGCCCGACGGGCGCACCAAGATGGAGGTCGCCGCCGAGGGAGTCGTCGCCGCGCTCTCGCTGCTCAACCCCCAGGACGAGGCCTCCGTGCACATGGTTGACACGGAGACCCATGAAATCTTCCCGCTGCGCTCGGTCCAGGCGGGCCTGCCCTTCGACAAGGTCGCCCAGGGCTTCAGCGGAGGCGGCGGCATCTACGTGGGAGAGGCGCTGCGCTCCGGCC
This sequence comes from Myxococcus sp. AB025B, assembly GCF_006518215.1. Lineage (NCBI taxonomy): Bacteria > Pseudomonadati > Myxococcota > Myxococcia > Myxococcales > Myxococcaceae > Myxococcus > Myxococcus sp. AB025B. The sequence continues at coordinate 32,677 of NZ_SRLW01000072.1, read as the reverse complement.
GCAAGCAGATCCTCCAGAGCGACAAGGCCACGCGCCACGTGCTGCTCTTCTCCGACGCGGCCGACTCCGAGGAGCCCGACGACTTCCGGCGCACGCTCGAGGAGCTCCAATCCAAGTCGGTGACGGTGTCGGTCATCGGTCTGGGCACACCGAAGGACTCCGACGCCAGGCTGCTCATGGAGGTCGCCCAGCGCGGCGGCGGGCGCATCTACTTCGCCGAGGACGCGATGAGCCTGCCGCGCATCTTCAGCCAGGAGACGCTCGCGGTGGCCCGGGCCACGTTCATCGACGAGCCCGTGTCGATGGAGGCCGCGCCCGACCTGCCGCTCCTGGGCCGGCTGCCCTCCGAGGGCCTGCCCCAGGTGGGCGGCTACAACCTCACCTACCTGCGCCCTCAAGCCAACGTGGCGCTGCGCACGCTCGACACCCACGCGGCCCCGGTGCTCGCGATGTGGCCGCGGGGCGCGGGACGCACCGTGGCCTTCACCGCCGAGGTCGACGGCCCCTTCACCGGAGAGCTTCGCCAGTGGGGCTCATTGCGCGCGACGCTGGAGGCGATGGTGCGCTGGACGCTGGCGGGCTCCTCTCCGCTGGGCGAGGCGGTGGTGCGCTCCGAGCGCCGGGGACACCTGCTGCGGGTGACGCTGGACCTGCCCCCCGAGGCGCCGCTGCCTGGCACCCTGCCCTCGATGATGTTGCTCGCGGGCGACGGGAAGTCGGCGCCGGTGGAGGTCCCCATGCGCTGGGAGGATGACGACCGGCTGGTGGCGGAGCTCCCACTGGAGGGGAGCGGCACGTGGCACCCGGTGGTCCGCGTGGGCACACGCGCCTTGAGGGCTCCGCCCGTCGCGCTGCCGTATGCCCCGGAGTTCGAGCCAGGGAGCCAGAAGGAAGGACTGGCGCTGCTGCGCGCCCTCGCCGCCGTGGGCGGAGGCGTGGAGCGGCTGTCCATGACGGGCCTCTTCGCCGAGGCCCCCGAGTCCGAGGGCCAGCTCGCGCTGGCGCCCTGGCTCATCTCGCTGGCGATGCTCGTGTTGCTCGCCGAGGTGGCTGTGAGGCGCTTGCTCTCCGCGCCCCGACAGCGCGTGGCCACCGCGGCTTCACGGGGCACCGCCACGCCGAGAGGGGCCGCTCCCGGCGTGACGATGCCCGCACCCGACAGCACACGGGGCGCCTTGGAGTCGCCCACGTCCACTTCGAGCACCCCGGAGCCGAAGCCAGACACCTCCGGGACGAAGCCAGCAGGCGAGGGCGGCGTGGACTCGGCGCTGGAGGCCGCGCGCGCCCGCTCCCGTCGTCGACTGGACCGGTGAGCGGCGAGACGCACCGCCCACCGGTGGACCTCAGGGGTCCGGGACCAGGTACGGCGCGGCGCTCACCGGGTTGCCGAACTCGTTCTGCAAGGTGATGCGGATGGAGCTGCTCAGCGGCCACCGCCACGCGTCCGCGAACACGTCGGACAGGTTGACGTTCGCCGCGCGGCTGGCGGCGAGCACGAAGTTGTCCGCCGAGGAGTACGGGCTCGTCACGCTGCTCAGCGCGCCCACCTTGCGCCAGAGCTGGAAGACGAAGGCCCAGTTGTGCTGGCGCTTGAGGCGCATCACGAAGGACGCGAACAGGTCCGTGGTGCCCAGTCCGTTGAGGCCCTGGTTGGCCAGGAGCGTGTTCGTCCAGTCGTGCTTGTAGCAGAGCGAGCTGTTCGAGGGCGTGGGCGTGCTGGTGGCCCCCGCCGTGCCGCACGCCACCGTGGCGGACGCGTACGTGTCCACCAGCTTCTTCACGTTGGTGTGGAGGGTGGAGTGGCTCGAGGAGACGGCCAGGCCCGTGTACTCCATGGACAGGAACCGCATCAGCACCGCGTAGCCCGTCGTCATCGCGTGGGCGTAGTTGCTGTTCGTGGACGAGAGCTGGCCGCTGTAGAACCAGAAGTTGCGGCCCAGCTCGTAGAAGCCCACCTGGTTGTGCAGGCTCAGCGCGGCGTCGGTGCAGATGTTCGCGTTGTACAGGTCGTACTTGAACTCGATGCCCGTCTGGGCAATCTCACCGCAGGCCGGGTCCGACGCGCTCGGGCAGCCCGTCACGTAGCCCGACGGCAGCACCGCCATGCTGTCCAGGTTCTGGTAGTGGCGGAACAGCGAGGGCGTGCGGCCCGTGACGTCGCTGTAGAAGAGGTAGCCCCGGTCGAACCCATCCACCAGCAGGCTGATGCGATTCACGTCGCAGGTGGTGGTGTCCGGCGTGCGCAGGGCGACGTACTGCCCCTTCCACACGTAGAGCGAGTGGACCTGGCCCTTCTGCGACGTGTAGTTCGCGCGCAGCTGGCAGTACCAGGAATAGGCGTCGTTGAAGTTGCGGTACGCGGCCTGGAAGCCATTCGTGTGCTGCGTCTGGCACGCCTGGTTGAGGTCCATTCCCAGGTACTGGCCATTCTTGTAGCAGGACCAGCCATACGCATTGTTCGCGGTCAGCGTGGCGAAGGCTCCCGAGCCATAGCGCTGGACGCAGTGCGCGTTGAGATCCAACCCGGGATATTGGAGGGCGGCCTGCGCGCTCCCCGGCGCGACGGCTCCCCAGACCAACGCCACGGCTCCAACGGCCCCAAGACATGAACGGGCAATCGCGGAGCGCCTGGCGCCCCACGGATGGTGCTGAGACATGTGGTGATTCCCCCTCTGCGAAATGACGCGGGCCGCCCCGACCTGGAGGTGTCGTCACGGGATGAGGGGGCGGCCCGCTCCCCTTGAAGCTCACAGGGTAAAGACGAGATACACGGAAAGAGCGGGATGCACAACTGGGTCAAAATAGTTCCCCACTATCAAAAGTTGATGCTCGGTTCATGCGGTCAGGACCACCCCAGGAGGTGGGAGGGATTCGGGGTAAGAGGGCGGCCGATGACGGACGCACGGTGGACGCGCGTGGGGCTTGGGCTGGGACTCCTGGGGTTGGGGGTGCTGGCCGCGCGGCTGGCCTTGCACAAGGCCTTCAGCATCGACGAGTTCCAGTATGCCCATGCGGCGTGGCTCGTCTCGAAGGGGCAGGTGCCCTACCGGGACTTCTTCGAGGTGCACTTCCCGCTCGTGTACCAGGCGCTGGCGCCGCTGTTCTGGCTGCTGGGGGACTCGCCGAGGGGCGTGCTCGCGTTGCGCGCGGCCATGCTGGTGCCGCTGTTGGGGAGCTGTGTCGCGGTGGCGGCGCTGAACCGGCGCGAGGGCCGGGGCGTGCGCTGGCTGGGGCCGGTGCTGCTGCTCTCGCTGGTGCCCTTCACGCGCTTCGCCACGGAGCTTCGCCCGGATGCGCTGTCCACGGCGCTGTTCCTGGGCGCGCTCGCGGCGCTGTCGGTGCGGCCGGGGACGCGGTGGTCAGGCTTCGTGGCGGGGCTGGCGTACGTGGCCGCGCTGTGGGCCTCGCAGAAGGGCTGCGTGCTGCGCGTGGATGACCTGCGGACGTCCGGGTTGCCGCCCGGGCTGCGCGGGTTCCTCGACACGCACTACCAGCCGTACGACGGGGACCTGTTCCTCTGGGGCCAGCGGTACGACGTGAAGAACGGGGACAGGCTGGAGGACCGCTTCCTCGCCGTGCGTCAGGGTCGCTACTTCGTCGAGCCCGCGTCCGTGCTCGAGACGGGCGCGCTGTTCATCGACGGCCAGCGGGTGACGCAGGCGGAGCTTGTGCTCGAGCGCGGCGAGCACCCGGTGCGCTACGAAGGGCCCGCGGAGCGCTTCCACCTGCTCTGGCTTCCTCGCGACGGCCGGCGATGGACGCCGCGGCCGGACGCGAGGCCCACCTACTCACGCCTGTTCTGAGCGGGACCGCGAGTCACCGCGGTCCCGCCTCCGTCCGGACGGCTACTTCACGCAAGGCACCTGTCCACCGGCCTGCTTGTACGCGCGGACGCGGCTGGCCAGGTTTCCGTTGTCGGTCTCCGGCGACGTCTGTCGGCCCTCACCCGCGCCGAAGGAGAAGCCCACGGAGTGCGCGGCGGCCAGCTCCGCGGTGTGCGAGAAGAAGTAGTCCACGCGGTTGTCCTTCCAGCGCGTGTTGCTGTTCGGCAGGCTCATGTTGCCCACCGGCAGCTGCCACCAGAAGTTCGGCTTGCCCAGCCGCTCGGAGATGGCGGCGGCCCAGGTGAAGGCCTGACGGAAGTGGGGCAGCTTGCGGTTGTCCACGTCCCACCACGTCTCCTCGCCGATGCTGTCGTAGAAGCCCGCGTCGCGGTCCGACGCCTCCACGACGATGAAGTCCGTGTCCGCCGCGCCCAGCTTCGACAGGAAGTCGGCCACCTTGCGCGCCTCGCCCGCGATGTCGAAGGACGCGTTGGTGTTGAGGTACACGTCGACGCGCGTCGACCAGGGGCTCGCGTGCAGGCTCACCTTCGCGTTCGGCGCGTACTTGCGCGCCATCGCAATCATGCAGCGGCTCAGGCCCGACGCGGTGTTCGCCATGCCTCCGCAGTCCGTGTTGTTCGCGCTCGCCACCTGCGCGGGCACCGAGTCCGGATTGCCGTTGGAGAAGAACTGGAGATAGCCCCACAGGTCCGGCTCCAGGTGGAGCAGGGCGCGCGCGCTGCCCACCTGCTGCAGCGTGAAGCGATAGTCCGCGAAGTAGCGCCGCATCACCGCCGCGTCGTTGAGCGCCGTGAGCTGCTGCTCGCCCTCACCCGAGGGCCCCACGCTGCCCAGCAGCTGCTGGTAGTACGTGATGAACGGGAGCTGCTGCCGCCCCGCCGCCCGCGACACGAAGCCGCGGATGTAGTCCCCCGGCGGCTGCGACAGGTCCTGCCAGCAGCCCCACCACGCGCACGCGCCATTCGCGCAGGATGTTCCCCCCGCGTTGCAGCCCGACGTGCACGACGTGCACACGTTGTTCGAGTCCACCAGCCCGCTGGCGATGTACAGGTAGTGCACGTCGAAGGGCGCACCCTCCGCGGTGTCGTCCTCCATCTGCGCGCCCACCAGCAGCCGGTCCTCGCCCAGCGACTCCAGGAACGTCTCTCCCAGGCAGTCGCCGCTGGCGGTGCCTCCGCCGTCCGGAGTGTTCGTCCCGCCATCCGCCGCGGGTGTCTTGCCGTCGTCGTCCGAGCTGGAGCAACCGCCCAGCACCGCGAGGGACACGCTGACCACCACCAGACGCTTCAGCCACATCGAGCAGGGCATGTGCATACGCCTAGGACGCTAGCCCGACGCGCCGCGTGAGCCTCAAGTCCCCTGGACTCCAGGACAGCACCCGCGCTCCGGGTGCCCATCCAGCTCGGCGCCAATAATCTGTCATTCCTTCAATTCAAGAAATTCTTGAGACGTGAGGCAGGGGCCGGGTAGACGAGAAGGCTCCCCCCTGCCGGGCCCGCTGGGAGGCGAGCGCCTCTCTGCCGGGCACGGCGCATCTCCCCTCGAGGCCGTGATGAAGACGCGACTGTGGTGGCTCATGGTGCCCGCGCTGTTGGCGGTTGGCTGTGGCCCTGTCGAAGAGGAGCAGGATGAGTTCGTCGACGAGCTGACCGGACAGGTGTTGCAGCGAGCCACGGTGAAGTACGACATGCACCGGCTGCTGGAGGACGAGAACCTCCTGGGCCACCAGTGGATTACGACCGAGCAGGTGCAGGCCTTCCTGACGCAGCAGGGCTCGTACCTGGCCACGTATCGGGACCCGGCCTTCAGCAACAAGACGGCGGCGGCGCTCATCGTCGAGCGCTCCAAGGCGTTCGGCATCAGCCCGCTGTACATGCTCGCGCGCATCCAGGTGGAGTCCAGCCTGGTGCAGAGCGGCACCTCCAACAACCTGAGCAAGGCGACCGGCTGTGGTTGTCCCGACAGCAGCGGGTGTGACGCGCAATACGTGGGCTTCGGCAAGCAGATTGATTGCTCGGCGAAGAAGCTGCGCGGCTACTTCACGGACCTGGACGCGGGGCGGGCCACCGTGTCCGGCTGGAAGGTGGGCACGACGAAGGCGACGTTGGACCCGTGCTCGGTGAAGCCGACCAACAAGGCCACCGCGGCGCTCTACACGTACACGCCCTGGGTGGGCGCGTACGCGACGCAGTGTGGCCGCACGACGGTGGGCGGCTCGTCGCTGGTGTCGGTCATCTACCACCGGTACGCGGATGGCGGCTTCAACTGGGGGGCCCCGACGTCCACGGGCTGCGTGTCGGAGACGGCGGGCACGACGGTGCCGGAGCTCGGCTGCGTGCAGAGCTCGTCCGATGCGATGTGGCGCCAGTGCGTCTCCGGCGTCTTCACCGCGGGCAGCACCACGCGCCCCACCAACTGCACCCAGGCGTGGCCGTGGTGCTCGTCCGCCACGCTGGGCCGCTCGGTGCCCGCGCGCACCTGCGTGCAGTCCTCGTCGAACCAGCAGTGGAGCCAGTGCGGCGTGGGCGGCGCGTGGGTGAGCTCGCCCATGGCGCCCAACAGCGGCGCGGGCCCGGTGGGCGCGTGCTTCGAGATGTACTGGCTGTAGCCCCCTCGCGCTTGGAGGGCGGCCCTCAGTACTCGTTGGTCCAGATGAGGTCGAGGCCGCCCGAGCGGGCGTCGCCGTACTGTCCTTCCAGGCTCCAGCGCGGTCCGAACTGGTACTCGAAGCGGACCGCGTTGGAGTTCTCACCCTGCTGGATGTTGGCGCCCACGCGTCCGGTGTAGCCGACGTAGATTTTGTCGGTGACGTAGGTGCCCACCTCCAGCTTGGTGCCGGCGATGCCCGCGCCGCCCGCTTCAATCGACAGCACGTCCAGCGGCAGCTTCGCGGCCAGCGCCTTGCGCGCCTCGTTGGCGACGAGCGAGCCCACCACGGAGGCCGCCTGCGCGCTGGCCGTCATGGACGCGCCGGAGCCTCGCTCCAGCGTGCGCCGGCCGGTGGCGAGCAGCGTGTAGATTTCGGACTCGGGCAGGGGCGGCTCGCTCGTGGGCTTCAGGGTGATGTCGCGGCCCTGGCCCCGGATGGTGACGTACACCGTGATGTTGGAGCTCTCGGCGCGGTGCTCCGCGGTGACGTTGATGTACGGGACGGTGGGCGGGCCGGTGAAGCTCACCAGGCTGTCGCGCTGCACGTCGAAGCGGCGGCCCAGCACGTCCACGCGGCCGCGCAGCACGCGCACCTGTCCGAAGAGGCGCGCCACGTCGGTGTACTCGACGCGGAAGTCCTCCGACAGGCCCAGCTCCACGTTGAGGTCGCTGCCCTTCACCCAGATGTTTCGCGGCGCGTTCACGTTCACCCAGTACGGGCGCTGGGGCTTCGGCTCGTCGCCCGTCTCCAGGTCCTCCTCCGCGTCGGCGGGCGTCGGAGGCTCCGTGGACGGACCCGCGGCGACCTCGGGCTCGGGGTCTCCGGGCGAGGGCTGCTGGGGCTGCTTGCGCTTGCGCCGCTCGATGGGCTGACCGTTGCGCACGAGCACCACGTCGCCGGGGCGCTCCAGGTCCTGGAGGTCCTTGCGCTTGGCCTCGGGCAGCTCGACGGTGGCCTCCGGCACGGAGACGTTGCGCAGGTTGACCAGCCGCTCGGAGATAGTGCCCTCCACCTTCGCGCGCAGGCTCAGCACCGCCATCAGCTGGTCGTCGAAGACGATGGGGAAGTCGCGGGCGCGCAGCGGGTAGGGGTTGTCCTGGGGGCTGGTCAGCTCGTACTCGCCCCGGGGGTTGCGCGTGGCCGTCAGCGGCGCGTCCAGCCAGACGGTGCCGCCGCCGGCCTTCATGGACAGCGTGTTGATGGCCAGGCGCTCCTGGCTGGCCTCCAGCGCCAGCTGGATGTCGCGGTACTCACCCAGCCCCATCAGCGCGAGCTTGCCGTCCTTCCACTTCATCGACCCCTGGAAGGTGGGCACCGCGAGCGTGCCCGCGAGCTTCGCGTCCGCCTGAATCAGCCCGCCGATGCTGCGCAGCATCTCCGCCGCGCCGGACAGGAACGACGGGTCGAAGTCCTTCGCCTGCAGCGTCACCTCCATGGGCGCGCGCGAGGTGTCCAGGCCGCGGCGAATCGCGGGCAGCGACACGTCCAGCTCCAGGCCGCCGTCCACCATCATGGTGCCGCCCGACGGCGCGGTGAGCAGCACGTCGAACTTGGAGCGCGCGTCCTGGTAGCCGTACTGCAACCGCGCCTGCCCCAGCGCCAGCGCGCCCATGCCCAGCTTCTGCACGCCGGCGGTCAGCTCCATGCGCGGCGCGTCCAGCGTGCCTCGCGCGGCCAGCTCCACCGCCAGCTCGCCCTGCAGGCCCTTCTGGGACGACGGCGCGCCCGTCCGCTGCGCGCGCTCACCCGTGGCGCGCGCCTTGGCCACGCCGGGCAGCTGCTGCAGCGACACCGGGCCCAGCCGGCCCTTGAGCTGGAAGGGGATGTGTCCGTAGACCTCCTGGTCCTGCAGCGCGCCCAGCGGCGCGTCCAGCGTGAGGTCCAGCTGCGCCAGGGGCCCGTCCTCGCGCTGCGCGGCCAGCGTCACGCGCACGTCCTGGTCGTCACCCACCACGCCCAGCTGGCTGTTCATCGGCGGCAGCCCGTACGCGGTGAGCCCCACGCCCAGCACGCTCAGGCGCGCCTGGGGCACCAGCGCGGAGCCGGTGAGGTTGAGCTGCACCGACACGTTGCCGCCGGGCTTCTGCAGTCCGCCCACGCCCTCGAACTGGGCCAGGGGCAGCTCCGCCACGCGCGCCTCCAGGTCCACCGACGCGGAGAGGAGGTCCTCGGCTTGCGGCGGCCGCGCCATCATCCCGCCCACCGTGAAGGGTGTGCGCAGCACCACGTACGTCTGCTGGGTGCCCAGGCCGCGCACGTCCAGGCGCGCGTCCAGCGTGCCGTCCTCCTTGTCGGAGGCCGCGCGCAGCTCGAAGTCCAGCGGGGCCTTCAGGGCGAAGCCCGGGGGCGGCGCGCTGTAGTTCACCTGCTGGCCGAGCAACACGAAGTCCAGGCGCGGGTCCTTCGCGGTGCCGTCCACCACGAGCTGGGCGGACACGGTGCCGCTCACCGGCTCCGGGCGCTCGAGCAGCTTCATCACCCCGGCCAGGTCCACGCCCTCGAGGTTCGCCTTGAGCGACAGCGTGTCCTTGCGCCGCTTCAGCACGCCCTGCACCGGCACGTCGAAGTTCGCGGTGAGCTTCGCCACCGGCAGGCCCGCGGAGAGCGTGCCCTGCGCGCGGTCCTTCACGTACGTCGCGTCCAGCGCGAGCTGCAGGTCCTCGTAGCCCTGCGCGCGTCCGTCGCTCCAGCTCAGCTTCACCTGCGCGTCCGGACGCGGCATCCGGCCCTGCGCGGTGACGAAGCCCGACACCGTGCCGCCCAGCCCCAGCGACTCCGGCACCGCGACGCGCGGCAGCAGCGACAGGTCCACCGCTTCCAGGTCCACGCGCGCCGTCAGCCGCTCGTTGACCAGCAGGGCGCGCACGCCCAGCGCCTGTCCGCCCGAGCCGAGCCGCAGCGCGGGCTCCACCTCCACCTTGCCCCCGCCGAAGCCCACGTGCGTGGGGCCTTGCAGCTTCCACGTTGCCTCCGGCCACGACAAGGTCAGCGCCTCCAGCGCCAGCCCCATGCCGTCGTCGTCCACCAGCCCCGCGAGCGTCAGCCCCAGCGCCGTGTCGCCCATGACGCGCACGCTGGCCTCCAGGCGGCGCTCCTCGGTGGCGATGCCCACGGACACGTCGCGGAACAGGCGCTCGCCCACCTTCAGCACGCCCACCACCAGCGTCGCGTCGGTCGTCAGCGGGCGGGTGGCGTCCGGCACCTCCGCGTTCAGCGTGAGGTTGCGAATCGCGTAGTCGCCGTAGGTCAGCGACGTGAAGTTGCCCTGCGCCACCACGCCGGGCGCGCGCACGGGGCCCTCCACCTTGAACTCCAGCGTGCCGCTGCCGGAGATGGGCGGCACCGCGCCGGGCAGCAGCTTCGTCAGCGAGTCGGACAGCAGGGCCAGGTTGCCCGCCGTCAGCCCGCCGTCGATGCGCACCGCCTGCGCCGTGCCCTGGCCCTTGGCCTGGAGCGAGGCGCCCGGCACCAGCACCAGGAGCCGCGACAGCGTGTACTGGCCGTCCTTCGCCTTCGCGTGCAGCTCCACGGGCCCCAGCGGCTGGCCCTTGAAGCGCGACGGCGACACGGTGAGGTCCACCTCGCCGTCGAGCGTCTCCAGGCTGGTGCCGCCGCCCTTCGCGCTCAGGTCCGCGGACAGGCTCGTCTTCGGCCCCTCGGCCACGAGCGCGGACAGGTCCACGCCGCGCACCTTCACGGTGACGCCGCGGGTGCGCAGGCGCTCCAGGTCCACGTCGCCCTTCAGCTCGAGCGTCGCGTCCGCCGCCTTGCCGGACAGCTGGGCCTGGGCCAGGTCACCCTCGATGCCCGCCGTGCCCTCCACGTGCACGGGCACCAGCAGGGGCCACGAGGGCACGAAGCCGCGCGGCAGCTCCGGCGGCACGGTGAGCTTGCGCACCACCAGGTCCGCCTTCAGGGCGCCAGGAGGCTGGCCGGGCGGCGTCTCCGCGGGGAGCTTCGCGTTGGCGCTCGCGTCGAGCAGGAGCCCCGCGAGCTCCAGCTTCACGTCCGCGTCGAGCGCGCCCTCCTCGCCGCCGCCCTTGAGGCTCAGCTTCACGGGGCCCTTCGTCGGCTGCGTCAGGGCCGCGGTGGCCTCCAGCGTGGCGCCGAAGCCCTGCGTCGCCGCGGCGAAGTGTCCGGAGGCCGTGGCGTCCAGGTCCTCCAGCCGCGCGTGCCGCTCGCCGCCGTCCTCCAACTCCTGCCGGAAGTCGACGTAGCCGTCCTGGAGCACCAGCGCGTCCAGGTCCACGCGCAGCTTGCCGCGCGGACCGGGCGGCTCCTCGGGCTTGGGCACGCGGGGCGCAATCGCGCGCGACAGGTTCAACCCGCGCTCGTCCTGCGCGAGGTAGAGGCGGGGCGCCTCGATGCGGGCCTCCGTCAATCGGACCTGTTGCTGGAGGAGTCCGCCCAGCCGCACGCGGGCCTCGACGCGGGCAATCTCCGCGACCAGCTCTCCCTCCGGGTCATACAGCTTCACCCCGGTGAGCACCGCGCCCGGCGGCGCCAGGTCCAGGCCCCCGACTTCGAGCCTGCCGGAGAACTGCTCGTTGGCGATTTGAAGCCCCTTGCCCACCAGGAACCGCTCGCCCGGCGCGGACGTTGCCCAGACGAGCACGCCCACCACGGCGAGCACGATGAAGGCCAGGCCGCCCAGCAGCCCCCACAGCAGTCGTCGCCCCCAGCGTCGCCGGCTCAAAACGCCTCTCCAATCGACAGGTGCAGCGCGCACTGTCCGTCAGGGGCCCCCGCGAAGGTCGCCTGCCGGGAGGTGGGTCCATCCGGCTTCCACTTGCTGCCAATGCCGAAGCATCCACCGGAGGACGGATAGATGTACCCCGGCGTGGCCACGGGCAATCCCTGGCCCAGGTTGAGCCGCCGCGCGATGTCCAGGCGGATGGGGCCCACCACCGTCAGGTAGCGCAGCCCCAGGCCCACCGCGTGGTAGTGCTCGGGACCGAACAGCCGCGGCGCGCGCGGCGAGTCGAAGCCCTCCACGCCCACCAGGCCCGAGTCCCAGAACGTCGCCAGCATGATGCTCTCGGTGATCTGGTAGCGCAGCTCCAGCGAGGTCTCTATCAGGCTGTTGCCGCCCACCGGCACCGTCTCCCACTCCTCGTTCTGCACCGGGGTGTCCGGCTCGCCGTCCCCGTTGGTGTCCTCCTGCTTCTCCAGCGCGGCCAGGGGCGACAGGCGCTGGCCGTTGAAGCCGCGCATGGACGTGGCGCCGCCGGAGAAGAAGCGCGTGACGATGGAGCTCTGCGAGTTTCCCGCCGGGTTGAGCGTCCCCATCCGCAGCTTGCCCGCCAGCACCACGCGCTTCTCCTCGCCGAAGGAGCGGTAGAAGCGCAGGTCCGGCAGCAGCCGCACGTAGTTGAAGTCACCCTGCAGGAAGCCGCCGCCCTTCTGCACGGACATGCTCACGTAGTAGCCGTCGCGCGGCTCCACCGGGTCGTCGCGCCGGTCCCACGCGAACGCGACCTCCAGGAAGGAGAGCGACACGTCACAGCGCGTCTGCCCCTCGCCGCAGCCCAGGATCACGGGCGGCACGCGCGAGTCCGCGCTCACCCGACCCGACAGCCGGTACACCTGGAGGTTGTAGGACGGGAAGACGGAGAAGTTGCGGTGCGGCTGCCAGATGACGCCCGTCTGCAACCGGCCGCCGTAGAAGTCGTAGGCCTGCTCCAGGCCCTTCTCCAGCGTGAGCGAGGTCTGCTGGCGCAGGTCCCGGAAGAGGAAGCGCGGCTGCTCGTACTCGCCCGTCACCTCGAACACGGGGCCCTGCTTCGACGTGCTCAGGATGTTGGGGATGAAGGCGTAACCGGCGCGCCCCCGCACCGTCACCCGGCGCAGGCCGCCCAGGAAGTTGCGGTGTGTCCACTCACCCAGCGCGCGGACCTCCTGGCGCGCGGCGTCCACGCCGATACCACCACCCAGCCGCACCGAGCGGAACGGCGCCTCGCGCACGTCCACCACGACGGGCACCGTGGCGGACTCGCGGTCCGGCGCGCCCCGGTTCACCTTCACCGCGCCGAACACGCCCATGCGGAACACGCGCGCCTGCGCCTCCGCGAGCGCCGTCTCGCTGTACCAGTCCCCCTTGCGCAGCGCGCCCTGCACCTGCTCGATGATGCGGCGCGGAGGCACCTCGGGGTTGGCGTCCGTGGCCACGAAGGTGTTGCCGAAGCGGTAGCGAAGCCCCGGCTTCACGTCGAGCCGCACCCGGGCCAGCTTCGTGTCCACGTCCACCTGGACCTCGCCCGACACCTCGGCCTCCGCGTAGCCCTGCTCGCGCAGCTGCTCCTGCATCGCGCCCTTGGACTCCTCCCACGGCCCCTCGCGGAAGATGTCGCCCTTCTTGAAGGGCAGCTTCGACTCGAGCCGCTCGCGGTGCTTGCCGCGCTCCTCCTCCGGCAGCGCCTGCAGCCCCTCGATGGTGATGTCGCCGATGCGCGTGGGCTCGCCCTCGTTCACCTCCACGAAGAGCTCCACCGCGTCGCCCTTGGGCTTCACCTCGCTGTCCACCACCTCCGCCTGGTAGTAGCCCTGGGCCTGGTAGTAGCGCTCGATGCGGCGCAGGTCCGCCTGCCACGCGTTGGGGTCGAAGTAGTTGGGCCCGCCGAACGGCCAGAACGCCCACCACGGCGTCTGCGACGTGAGGATGCGGTCCTTGATGTCGCCCTCGCTCACCTGCTTCGTGCCCTCGATGTCGAGCCTGGCGACCTTGGGTCCCGGGGGCGGCGTGGACGTGGTGGCACAACCCGCCATGCTCAGGAGCAGGGCGACGGTGGCGATGCGGAGGAGTCGGAGCAGGTCAACGGCCACGGACTGTTCATACCCGGAAGGCAAGAGGGGCAGCGCGTCTTGTGGAGGACGACCTCCTCCCTTTGTCGCATTCCAACGTCTCTTCATCCCGGCCTCTGTCGGCAAGTCCTTGCTCGAAACACCTCGACACGTGCAAGCCGCGCCAAGGTGCGCCAGATTGGGGGCCATGCTCCTGTCCCGCCGAATCAGAGTCCTGGTGTTCTGCGTGGTGTCGGCGCTCGCCTCCGCCTGCGGCGTGGATGACGACGAGGTCGTCAAACTCCGAGAAGGTGAGAGCCTCGCGGACGCCGAGTACTGCGGCTCCTTCGGCTGCGAGCAGATCTACGAGTTCTGCGCCGAGGTATTCCTGGAATTCGGCCGCTCTCCGCCCATCTGCGTCACCGAGGACGTCTGCGACAGGCTCGAGTGCGCGAACTCCAACCGCCGCTGCGCCATCTTCGATGGCTTCCCCGGTCAGGTGAAGTGCATCGACTGAGGTGAGGGCCACGCCACCGCGCCCGGGTGCGAATCACCCCGGGCACGGCGGTGGGAAGGCGTCCTTCAGCGGCGCGCGGAGGCGGTGAGCCAGGCCAGCTTCTCGGCGGCCTCGCGCGTCGTGGCGTCGTTGAGCAGCGAGCCCACGTCCTGGGCGATGCGGTAGGCCCAGTTCGAGTCGCTCATGGAGCCCGGCAGGTTGATGCGGTCCCGGGTGCCGAGCACGTCCTGCCAGGGCAGCACGCACAAATCACTGCCCGAGTTGAGCGCCGCGGCCAGCAGGGCCCGGTGCACCTCCGGGGTGAACTCGCGCGACACCGGCACGCCGTGGAGCTCCGGCCACGCGCGGGCGGCGGCCTGGCGCTCGTCGTCGCGGGCGCCCTCCCACCACTCCACCATGGTGTCGGTGTCGTGGGTGCCCGTCGTCACCAGGGAGATTGCGGGGAACTGGTGGGGGCTGCGGTACGTGTTGTCGTCGCGCTCCCAGCGCATCACGCGGTAGCCGGGCAGCTTGAGCTCCGCGAGGATGTGGCGCACGAAGGGCGGAATCACGCCCAGGTCCTCGGCGACGATGCCCGCGCCCTCGGAGAGCAGCTCGAAGTGCTTGCGGCCCAGCCGCTTGTGGCTCTCCTCGTCCGGCGGGATGAAGCGCCCGGTGGGCGTCTGCTCGTCGCGAATCCACTGACGGAAGTAGCCCACCGCGTGGTCCACGCGGCGCAGGTCATAGTAGCTGGCGGCCTTCTTCGCGCGCGCCTTGAGCCAGGCGTAGTCGTCCTCCTGCATGGCGACGAAGTCGAAGTAGGGCAGGCCCCAGTCCTGGCCGGTGGCGGAGAAGTCATCCGGCGGCACGCCCAGCCGCGCGTCGCGGCGCAGGATGGTGGGGTTGGCCCAGCAGTCCGCGCTGTCCTGGCCGATGATGAACGGCTCGTCGCCGCACAGGAGCACGTCCTGGGCGCGGGCCTTGGCGCGCGCGGCGTTCCACTGCTCCTCGGCCACCCACTGCAGCCACGCGTGGTAGCGCACCCGGCGCTCCAGTTCCTTCCCCTTGGCGGCGAGCGCCTCCGGCTGACGGGTGCGCAGGCCCTCCGGCCACTCCCACCACGCGCGGCGGTCCTCCTGCTCGCTGATGGCGGTGAACAGGGCGTAGGTCTCCAGCCAGCCCGCCTGGGCGTCGCGCCACTGGGCGAAGGCGCGGGCGCGCTCGGACTGGGAGGCCCAGTGCTGCGCCTCGAAGGTGTCGAACGCGCGCGCCAGGGCGGCGTCCTTCAGGGGGAAGACCAGGTCGTAGCGGATGCGCGGGGCGCTCCGGGCCTCGGCGAGCTGCCGGCGCTGCTCGTCGGAGAGCGCGGCCTCGCCGCCCGAGGCGGTGAACTCCGGCAGCGCGTGCAGGTCGATGAAGAGCGGGTTGAGGCCGAACGCCGAGCGGGTGGCGTAGGGGCTGGAGTCACCCGGCGCGGTGGGCAGCAGCGGCAACAGCATCAGCAGGCGCTGACGCCCGAGCTTCATCCAGGAGAACAGGCCGTCGAGCGCGCCGAAGTCACCGATGCCGAAATCCGTCGGGGAGCGCAGGGAGAAGAGCGGAAGCAGGAGACCGGAGAGCCGGCCGGGGGTGGACATGGTGCGGCGCAATCTGCACCAGCCCCGCGCTGGAGTGAACTGGTCCGGCGACAGGAAGTGCAGGGCCGTTTTCCGCTGGTGGACGGTTGTCCATTCCAAGGCGCAAGTCGGCCCTGACCGGTACACTGCTGGACGTGAGCGTGTTGCCTTCGTCCTTCTACGCGCGCCCGGCCCTCGTCGTGGCGCGGGAGCTGCTCGGTACGCTGCTCGTCGTGCAGGCGTCCGACGGCGCCCGGCGGGTGGGGCGAATCGTCGAGACCGAGGCCTATATCGGCGAGCACGACCTGGCCTGCCACGCCGCCAAGGGGCTCACCCCTCGCACCGAGGTCATGTTCGGCCCGCCGGGAAAGGCCTACATGTATCTCATCTATGGGATGCACCACTGCTTCAACGTGGTGACGGACGCGCCCGGGGTGGGGGCGGCGGTGCTGGTGCGCGCGGTGGAGCCGGTGGAGGGGCTGGACGCAGGCGCGCGCACGGACGGGCCCGGCAAGCTGTGCAAGGCGATGGGGCTGACGCTCGCGCACAACCGGGTGGACCTGGCCTCACCGGGGCTGCACCTGCTCCCGGGTGTGCCGGTGGAGGAGGGGCGGGTGGAGAAGGGCCCCCGCATCGGCGTGGAGTACGCGGGGGCGTGGGCGGACGAGCCCTTCCGGCTGTGGGTCCGGGACAGTCAACATGTCAGCAAGCGGCCTGGGACGAGGCGTCGCAACCGCGCTTGACGAAGGCGCTTCCGGCTGGTTGGGTGCGCCCCGCCATGTCCGACGAGGTCGCCACGGAAGATGATCGCCAGCTCCTCGCCCGCGCGCAGGACGGGGACATGTCCGCCTTCGAGGCCCTGGTGGGAGCCCACCAGGACAAGGTGTACGGTCTGGCGCTGCGGATGACGCGCTCGGAGGCGGACGCCGCCGAAATCACCCAGGACACCTTCCTGTCGGCCTACCAACATCTCAAGGATTTCCGCGGGGATGCGGCCTTCGGCTCGTGGGTGCACCGCATCGCGGCCAACCATGCGCTCATGCGCCTGCGCCACCGGCGGGTGGCCCAGGCGGCCGAGGCGGAGCTCCAGGGGCCGGAGTTCACCCCCCGGGGTACGCTGGCGGACTACCCCCAGACGGACTGGAGTCGGGACGCCGAGGAGAAGGCCCTGGACGCGGAGCTGGGCCAGGCCATCCGGCAGGCGGCGGACCGCCTGCCCGAGGGGTATCGTGAGGTCTTCCTCTTGAAAGACGTGGACGGCCTCAGTTACGAACAGATTGCGGAAGTGACGGGGGATTCCATCCCCGCCATCAAGAGCCGTTTGCACCGGGCTCGTCTCGCGCTCCGGGAAGCCATCGACGCCTTCTACAACCGCGACAATCCCGGGCCGTGAAACGCGAACGGGGGGCTCCGCATCTTCCGAAGCGAGGACGAGGGCGCGCCGCAGCCAGCCGAGGTTCGGATGTACACCTGTAAAGACTCCATCAACCTCCTGCTGGAATACCTCGAGGGCGAGATGTCGCCCGAGGATTCGCGCCATCTCCAGGAGCACCTGTCCGGGTGCAGCCCCTGTGAGGAGTTCCTCCGCACGTACCGGGCGACGCCCAGTCTGTGCAAGCGCGCGCTGGCGGCGAGGATGCCGAAGGAGGTCAGCACCAAGCTGACGGACTTCCTTCGCTCCAAAATCAAGTCCGCCTCGTGAACCTGAAGCAACTCTCGCTCCCGGAGCTGGAGGCGGCGCTCGCGCCGCTGTCCCCGTCGCCCACCGCCGTGCGCAAGGTGTTCGCGGCCGTCTTCGCCCACGGCCGCAAGTCCGTGACGGAGGTGGCCCGCTCGCCGCAGGTGCCCCGCCGGGTGACGGACTACCTGGAAGCCCACGCCGAGATGCCGAGCCTCCAAATCGTGGAGCGCCGCAAGGCGGACGACGGCTTCGTGAAGTACCTCTTCGACTCCCCGCTGGGCGGGCGGATTGAAGCGGTCCGCATCCCCATCTTCGACGAGAAGTACGTCATCTGCGTGTCCAGCCAGGTGGGCTGCGCGCTGGCGTGCGACTTCTGCATGACGGGGAAGTTGGGCTTCAAACGGAACCTGTATACCTGGGAGATATTGGACCAGGTGCTGCAGGTGAGGGCGGAGGCGGACCGGCCGGTGCGGGGTGTGGTGTTCATGGGGATGGGCGAGCCGCTGCTGAACTACAAGGAGACGCTGCGGGCGGCGGGCATCCTGTCGAACCCGGCGGGGTTCTCGATTGCGGGCACGGCGATTACGTTCTCCACGGCGGGGCATGTGCCGGCGATTCGGCGCTACACGCGGGAGGGGCATCCGTACCGGCTGGCGTTCTCGGTGACGAGCGCGATGTCGGAGAAGCGGGCGAAGGTGCTCCCGATTGAGAAGACGCATCCGTTGCCGGAGCTGATTGAGGCCATCCGCGAGTACAGCCAGGTGCGGCGTGAGCGGGCGATGATTGCCTATGTGGCCATCTCCGGCTTCAACCTGGAGCGCGAGGACGCGGAGGCGCTGAAGGTGGCGTTCGAGGGGATTCCCATCAAGGTGGACCTCATCGACGTGACGGACCCGACGGGGAAGTACCTGCCGCCGTCGGCGGAGGAGCTGAGCGCGTTCCGGGACTACTTGCAGGTTCTGAAGGCGCCGGTGGCGCGGCGGTACTCAGGGGGCAAGGAGATTGGGGCGGCGTGCGGGACGCTGGCGGCGACGCAGTACGGCGGCACGGTGATGCCGGTGCCTGGGGCTTCGACCACGACTCCGTGACGGTGGACGCGGGCTCACTGCGTTGGCGGCGTCAGGTCTTCGCGGAGGATTCGTTCTCGCCAGAGCCGTGAGCGCTCGGCGAACAGCTTCTCGTTCTCCTCCAGGCTCAGGTCTTTGGGCATCGAGGCATCGAGCCGCAGCGCATCGTCGTAGATGTGCAGGAAGCGCGCTCGATGTTCCCAGCCGTCGAAACAGGGGGCGTGGAAGGACGCGTCCTGATACCCCCAGAGTGAATGCCCCTTGGGGATGAAAGCGGGGAACATCACCGGGGCGTCGTCGATGACCTGTTTGCAGAGGATGCATCGACTGAGGCCGGGGAAGAATTGCGCCATGGAGAAGTCCGTTGGAGAGCGCTCGACTACTGAGTGGGGTCTTGGGTTGAGGCGTCGCTCTTGAGGAACAGCTTCGCTCCACTGTGGGCAAGCCGTTCTCGGAGCAGCTCCATCTCGACACGTGTTCCCTCCGCCAATTGACGCGGCAGGGACTTACACAGTTCGCCCGTGTCCTGGATGCTCATGCCCATGACGTCGCGGACTGCGTGGAGAAGCTGGCCTCTTCGTGGGCCTGGTTCTTCGAGACGCAGCGTCCATTTCCCGTGCGTTTCGTAGAAGAGATGGCGGAGGTCTTCCGGGATGCGGGAGTCGTCGCTCTCGAAGGCGTCTCCGCATTCGAGGCAGTGGAACGAGCTGGCGAAGCCCAGCCCCTTGCTCCTTGCCGTCGCCGTGTGGGTGCACTGTTGGAGTGTTCCGCACTGACGACACGACATGCTCGTGGTGATTGTCTCGCGAACCATCTCGTCGTCCTGAGCCCTGCGAGCCCCTCTCGCTGTTAGCGAGGCGTGTTCGCATCCTCTTCGTTGTGCAGGTCGTAGACGGTGCGCGTGCCGTGCTTTTCCTCGAGAAGATTGAAGGCCTCTTCGCCGTCTACCGCCATCACTGTCACCGGTGTTCCAGGCCAAGTGAGGTTCGGAGTCCAGATGAACGCTTTGTACTCTTTCAATTTCTTCTGGGTCATCTCTGTCTGCCTCAAGGGATTCGTGTGCGGAAATAAGTGTCAGAACGTCCCGGCCAGGTACTTGTGTGCGAGGGCTTCAAGGTTCTCCTGGACGCCCAACGCAATGGCTTTGTGAAGGAGTTCCACGCACGAAGGGACATCATCGTTCGGAATGCGTTCACCCGGGATGGTCTTGTTGTGGCTGAGCAGGACGAGCAGGCTCCATGTCGCCTGCTCCCTGAGTTCGAGTGATTCGTGGACGCAGAGGCTGGGGAGCGCTCTGGCGAAACGCTCCCGGTCCCAGCCCCGCATCCTGAAAGCCAGGAAGAGTGCATTCCTGATTTGACGCGTCGACCCGTCACGCTGCTCGACGATGTTCATCACGAACTCGAAGCCGTCGAACTTCTGGGAGATGAACTGGAGTTCGTCCCGAACGCTGCTGCTGTCCAGCTCCGCCTTGAGTCGCCTCCAGGGGGACCTGGGGCGGATGTCCGCGAGCGGCGCCAGAACCCGGTGCCTGTGCTTCTTCGCGAACACGATATCCAGCGCGTAGTCTGTCCTCCCTCGCCAGCTCCCGGCGGACTCCTCCAGAACATGCAGATAGGTGCTGAGGTCCTCGGGAGACAGGGTCGGGAGCTCATCGTGGATGAGCGTGATTCGTCCCGCTGGGAGCCAGGAGAGGTCTTTGAGGGACTTGGAGAGCGCGTCCCACGTTTGATCGAAAGAGGCGGGCAGTCGCAGCGCGGCTTCGAGCGCCTGCATCAACTGCTCGGAGCCCGAGACACCCGCGGAGACGCGTCCGACATGCGCCCCCTTGGGATTGAGCCCTTCGGGATTCTTCACGAAGTAGATGGACATGGGGCGTGGGTGACCCGAATGGAGGAGGCCCATGGATGCCTCGGAGGCATGGACCCGTGCAACGGCTGGGCCCTGACGCCTCCGAGATGCGCCCCTATCCCCAGTCCCGCACGCGGGACTCAGCCCTGGGATGCAGTCCCGGACTGGGTGAGGAACACCTTGAACTGGAGCGAGACGAAGAGGGGCTTGGGCGTCGTGAAGCCCGCCTGCCCGAGCATTCCGGCCAGGACCGCGTCGGACTCGATGGGCGTCACCTTGGCGTCGAAGAGCTTGCGGCGGTGGTCCAGCTCCTCCTTGGGGATTCCATGGGCCCGCAGGCGGCGGAACTCCACGTCCGTCAGAACCGGGTCCTTTCCGACGCGGCAGCCGATGACCAGGGGCGCTCCGGGCTTGAGCCGACGAGCCACCTCTCGCAGCAGCTCCAGGCGGGCCGCGTCCCCTTCAACATGGTGCAGGATGCCCATCATCTGCGCGCCGTCGAACGGAGGTCCCTCCGGAAGGCTCTTCAGCTCTCCCACGTGGATGTGTGTGCGAGAGAGCAACCCCTCGGTCTCCAGGCGTTTCCGCGCCACGTCGAGCATGGCCGAGGACGGGTCGATGCCCGTGAAGCGCCAACCCGGGACATCGAAGCGCAGGTAGGGCACCAGCTCCATCCCCGTGCCCAATCCCACGGCGAGCAGGGAGGCGTCCTGCTGGCCATCGAGCCGGGACGTCATCGCGCTGGCCACCAACTCGTACATCGCCTGGACGCCCGCGAGGCTGAGCGCGGCCTGGGCATCGTAATGAGCGGCGCGGTCCGCGCCGAAGCCTGGAACGATGTGTTGGACGGAATGTGCGGAGTGGTCGTGGGCCATGGCGTGTCCTCGAAGGTCGGGTGAGTCTTTCGAGGATGCGCGCCGGGCCGTCAGTCCGGTAGAGCGGGGATTCAGGCTTCATCGGCGGATTGTCGGGTCCCGAAGGGCTTGCCACCTCACTTGTTCGGTCAATGAGCGCACGGGGTTGAACGGGCGCTTCAATCACCGTGACGGCGCGACGGTATGCGCCCTCGTCTGAGGAGAAAGGGGCATCCATGGTGGGTGGCCATGGATGCCCCTGAGGAACTCAACCCTGGCGCAGTGAGTTCCAGTGCTGGTCGATTTGCTTGGACAGTTCGACCAGTGCTGCTGGCGTTGCAGTCAGTCCAGCTGCATCAACCGCCGGCAGGTCATGCCACCATGAAACGAAGGTGGCCGTGCCGTGGGCGAAGTTTCTGCAATAGGTACACCAGATCCAGAACCCACCCATGCGTCCCGGTCCTCGCATGTGCATGTAGGCGTGAAGCGCGGTCACGCCGCAGGCAGGGCAGGGGGCCGGAAGCTCGGGCAGTGCGCCCGATAGGACATCCCGAACCAACGTATTGAGAGCCGGTGTTTCGGGAAAGTCGGTCCACTCGCTCATCGGAGCCCCCGGATGAATTCTTCGAGTGCGTCTCCCGCAGCATACGCTGTCGATTCTGGGGCGTCACCGCCTCTGAGCCAGCTTCTCGCGTGGTTGAGTTCGTGGGCAATCGTGTTGGCCAGGTTGGCTTCGCTCTGAATCGCCTCTGGACCAAACTCGATGACGGTCGGGTTCGCCTTCCTGATCTTACCAGGGTTTCCTGGGGGGAGATTGGGGTTGAACTTCAGGGTGATGGTCTTGCCCGAGCCCCGCAGGTTGATGCGGTACCGTTTGACCACGGCCTCGGCGAATGCCTCTGGGGAGAGCGCCATCTCCAGCGTCTTCTCCATAGGGGCGATGGCGTGTCCGATTCGATTGCGGACCTCTGCGCCGAACCTCCGAGTGAGACCGGCGCGAACCGTGTTCACTCCACTTCGCGCTGCACCTGCCGCCCCAGTGAAGGTCGAATAGACTGCCGTGCCCGCGGTGAGCGTGTGGTAGGCGAAGCGCCCGACGCCCAATCCACAGTCCAGCGCGCCCGAGGTGGTGCAGGCCGCCTTCGCGGCGATGGCGCTCTCACCCGCCGACACGAACGGGATGAACTCGTTGATGGCGAAGCTGGCCGCGGCGAGCTTGCTGACCGGGGCGTACCGGTCATACGCCACCGACGCATTCAGCATGCTGTCGAGTTGACCCTGGATCATCGCGATGGGCCCAACACACCCCATGAACCGACAGGGATTGTTCTGAACGCCCGCGTTGAACCGCGTGGACGCCTCCGTCAAAAGCGACGTCAAAGGGGACTTCGATGAGCCCGAGCTCAGCCCGATGTCACTCGAGTGACGTGCGTCCGGCTGGGTTCTGGCGTCGTCCAGTGACTGGACGCTGGGGAGCTTGGAGTTGACGCTGGGGAGGTACAGGGACGGGCCTGGCATGGACAGGTGCCGCGCCAGGGCGGTCATCATCAGGCTTTGATTCGGCTGGGGACCCACGGACCAGCCGCCGCTGCCGCTGCCCACCAGGCTCCCCCCGTAGGGCGTGAAGCCACTCGGGTCCGTGTAGCGGAGGGGGTTGTTGAGGACGTACGAGTACGCGTTGTAGGCCTGAGCGGAGCCCGGCTCGGCGATGACCGGGTCCACGCTGAGGAACTTCATCATCCGCGGGTCGTAGATGCGCCCGCGCATGTTGATGAGGCCCAGCTCGTCGTCCTGCTCGTGTCCCGTGAAGCCCCTGCGCGCCCCGGAGTGACTCGTCGTGGACGCCTGCGCCAGGTTCGTCGCCTGTCGCCTGCCGCCGAAGGGCTCGTACTTGATGCGCTCGAGCACCGCGCCCGTTGCATCCGTCACCGTGTCGGGGCTGCCCTGCGGGTCGTTGAGGAAGTAGCGCGTGGACTCCGACGTCGAGCCCTCGTTCCAGGACACCTCGGCGACGACGCCCTCGGGGCTGGGGATGCTGACGACGTGGGTGACCGTCAGCCCCTGCTTGCGCCGCTGGTAGAGGCCGCCGACGTAGACCGTCTCCTCCAGCCCGTCATCGGAACGCTTGCGGACACGAGTGCCGGAGGCGTCGTAGTCGAAGAGGACGGTGCCACTCGACGAGGAGATGCTCCCGGGCAGGTTGAAGGGCGTGTACTGCACCGAGCGAACCAGCGCGCCCTGGCCATCGCGCATCGCGAGCTGGTTGCCGCGGTGGTCGTACTCGTAGGTGAAGGACTCGGCGCCGAGGTGGGCCTTCTTGACGGCGTGCGGCCCGCCCGACGTCCCGCCCGTGTACAGCAGACTCACGGAGGGCTCCGAGCCGACGACAGGCGCACGGCTGAGCATGTTGCCGAGCTTGTCGTACTGGAACTGGACGTCGAGCGTCTGGCAGTTCTGCTGGACCTTCCACCGGTCCAGTCGGTCCAGCGCGTCGTAGGTGTACTTCTGGGTGACGCCGACCACGAGGTCGTGGCGCGCGGACAGGTTGTCGTTGCCCGTGTACTCGTAGGCCAGCCGTTGGACGTCGGTGAGGTGCTGCCTGGCCTCGGTGAAGCGCAGCCGTCCCTGCGTGTCGTAGCGGAACTCCCGCGCGACGCTGTTGCCGTAGTGGGCCTCCGTGAGCCGGCCCATGCTGTCTCTCTGGAGGGCCCGCCAGTAGCTCAGGAGGGTGTTGGGCCGGTAGACGCTCGAGAGCTCACCCTGGTTCGTGTGCGAGTAGCCCACCGAGAACGGCGCGCCGTTGAGCTGCGCGGGGTAGATGAGGCGGTCGACCCGTCCGTAGTCGTCGTACTCGCGGCGGGTTTCGAGCGTGCTTCCACCCACCGTCTGGGAGATGCCCGTGTCGCGACCGAAGACGTCGTAGAGATACCGGGTGTCGACGAGCCCACCGGGGTTCCCCACGGGCGTGCGGCTCGCTCGCGTCAGACGTCCCTTGCCACCGGGGCCCTCGTCGTACCAGTACTGGAGGGACTCCTGGGGATTCGTGGCGGTGACGACACGGCCCAGCAGGTCGCGCGCGTAGGTGGTGGTGAGGCGGCCGGCCGCGCCCACGGGGGCATCCGAGTGGCTCTTGAGCTCGCCGAAGGCGTTGTAGAGGAAGAAGCGCGTTCCGGCGTTGGGGTCGACCGTGCGCTCCAGTCGCCCCGCGGCGTCGTAGAAGCGGGAGCTGCGGTGATTGGCTGGGTCGTCGGTGTGCTCCAGCCGACCGAAGGGGCCGTAGACGTACTTCATGGTGGCCGCCTGGCTTGTCCCCACGGCCTCCGTGGCTTCCACCATCAACCCACGGAAGTCGACGAGCGTCTTCTTCATCACGGCGGCCGCGTCCGTCGACGTCGCCTGGGTGAGGTAGGGGCCGCCTACGGAATAGGTGAGGGTCTCAATGTCCCGACCGTTGGGCCCGGTCGAGTCATCCGCGAAGCGGCGCGCCGTGACGCGGTCGAGCCCGTCGTACTCGTAGACCTCCCAGACGGGACGCTCGGAGTCGAGGCTCGGCGCCTGGGTCTTCACTACGCGCCCGAGGGCGTCGTAGATGACCTTGGAGCGCACGGGTTCGCCGTCGAAGCGATGCGACCGGGTCGACTCCGGGCGACCCATCGCATCGAACCGGGTGGTGGTCTCGTTCACCGCCCCGCTCTGCGTGGCGACGCGCGTCCGGTGGCGCGGCAGCGTGCCGTCCCACTCATAGAACGTCTCGACGATGGACCTGTTCGCGGGCGCAACCGAGGGACCCTGGTACAGCGGCGTCGCGACGCGCTGACGGCCGAAGCCGTCGTACTGCAGGCGCACGTGGGCCCCGTTCGGGTCCGCGCTCTGCGCGAGGACTCCCAGGCCTGGATGGAAGAGGTACTTCCAGGTGAGCCCCTCGGCGTCGGTGGTCGTGGCCAGTTGCGTCTGGTCGAGGCTGTCGTAGGTGACCGCCTCGGTCCGAGCGGGGCCCGAGCTCCCTTGCTGTGTCACCTGCTCGACGAGGCCCTTGGCGCTCCGCTGGAACGTCGTCTTGAGGTACGTCTCGGAGGTGGTGGGCGAGGCGACTTCGCCGATGAGCGACGGCTCGTTCTCGGCGCTCGCGACCTGCCCCTGCGCGTCATGCGTCACCTGCTGCGTGCGCGTGTGGGCCGGGTCCGCCTGCGTGGGACAGGTGACTTCACCCTGCGCTGTCCGCGTGCAGGACATCCAGGACGTCGTGACAGTCCAGGTCCCGGTGGGCAGCCAGCTGACCGGGTCGAAGGTCGAGGTGGTGACGGTCTTCACCTGCTCGGCCACGCCCGCGCCGTGGGTGATGACGGTCTGCGACTCCGGCGTGCCGTAGGCATCCAGGGTCGTCAGGGTCTCGGTCTGGGAGATGGGCGTCACACCGCCGCCGCGGTGCTCCTGGGTCTTCTCGACGATGCGCGTGGCGTACTGGGCGTAGGGCACGGCGTGGGCCCCGATTCCCGTGCGCGCATAGGTCCATTGGCGCTGCGTCTCGAACATGACGCCCGGCTCCAGTGGCACATGGGTCACTTCCGTCAGAGGCAGGCGGGCCAGGGGGGCCAGCGCCTTGCGCTGCTTGTCCTGCTGAGAGGGGTTACCCTCCACGGTGGTGGAGTTGTCGTAGGTCGTCGTGGTGCGAGCCCCTGTCACTTCGTCGATGACGATGTGCTGAGCAAAGCCCAGCCACCCCAGTCCCCGCGTGTCCGCGCGTCCATCGCGGTAGAGGTGCCGCCAGCCGCGCACGCGCTCCTCGTTGGAGTGGATGGACATGCGCGAGACGACGCGCATCGATTCGGGCGCACGGCGCAGCCACGGCTCCTGGGGCGTCTCCGTGTGGTTGGTGGCGTAGAACGGCTCGTCTGGAGTGAACGTCCCATGCGGCCTGCGCTGGGAGAGTGGTGCGTAGTCGAACGCGTAGCTCAGGCCCGAGTGGCCCTGGTACGTGGCGAGCTGGATGTTGCCGTGCACGCGCTTGAGCTCGTCCACCGGCTTCTGCCGGCGCGCGATGCGCAGCTCGTTCCCCACGCGATAGGTGAAGTCCAGGACGCCGTCGTTGTTGACGTCGATGACCTGGGACCAATCCTTGTTGTCGCCGCTCGGAACCAGGGTCAGATTCTTCAGTTGGGTGAACTGGCCTTGAGGGCCCGCGAGCAGCAGTTGGACCGACGCGTTCGGCCGGAAGATGGCGAGGTCCACCCGGCCATCTCCGTCGAAGTCTCCGTGCTCCGTCTTCGCGCCGAGCAGCACGGTGTTGAAGTGGCTGGGGAGCACCGTCTCCTGGACCTCCGTGAAGCCCTTGCCGGTGTTGAGCTGGACCAGGAGCCGGAGCGTGGTGTCGGTCGCCTCGAGCTGCCCCAGCGTCACCGCGTCCTGGAGGCCGTCACCGTTCACGTCGATGAAGTCGAAGGTGAACGCGTACAGCTTCGGCCAGAAGGGCAGCCAGTTCGGAGGTCTGCGCAGCGTGGTGGGCGCGACCATCAGCTGGGCGACCACGTTGTTGGCCGACCAGACCTCTCGGAAGCCGACCGCATCCAGGAACGTGCCCGGGTTCGGGCTCGTGCCCAGGCCCACCAGGCTCAGCTTGCCGGAGCCATCGAGGTCCGCCCCGCGCACGCCCAGTCGCGCGCTCTGGGGGTAGACCGCCGGGGACATGGAGAACGGCCTGTTGTCCGACAGCATGGGCGGTTTGATGGTGGAGGGGCGGTCATTGGTGATGACGACCCGTCGCTTGAGCGAGGCATTCGGGTCGTTCGGATTCAGGAGGTCCACCTCGTGCCGGCCGATCCACACGCGCTCGTTACGCCGGTCACCATCCACGTCGAGCCAGTACTGGGGGTTCAGCTCGGTACCGACCACGTGAAGCAATTGGCGGTTGGGGCTCAGTTGATGCGCGTAGACAGGCGTGTAGGTGGTGTTGCCTTCGAACAGGCCCCAGTAACAGGAGAGGCCCATCACCTTGGACTGTCCCGCGCCATCCCAGTCCGCCAGCAGGGGAAAGAGGTTCCGGTCCTCGCGGTCTCCGCAGAATCGGTTCCCGGCGCCCCCGCCGAAGGGACCTCCATCCGCGTTGAAATAGGGGTCCCAGCTCGCGATGCCGCTGACGGTCGAAGACCCGAGCGTGGTGGACGCGGCGTCCTGGTACTGCAACAGCCGCATCTGGTCCTCCCAGAGCTGCTGCGTCCAGTCGGTGGGGAAGTTGGCTTCAACCTCGGTGACGAGCGTGGCGCCCGTGTAGTACGCGAGGCCCTGTCGCCCAGCGCCCAGTCCAAACGCGCTGAGGCCCGCGCCCGCCTTCGCGTTGCTCACGTCGACGGCCGGCAGGTAGTCGAAGTCCCAGGAGCCCTGCTCCCAGTCGAAGCGGACGGGCGTCTTGCAGACCTCGCGGCCATCGCACTCGCGCAGCTCGGTCAGCAGGCTGCGTCCGCTGACGGCGCCCGGGTAGTACGTCAGGCGGTAGGAGCGCAGCGGCACCGTGGTCAGCGTGGTCGCTCCGGGCGCGAACCCCGGGCCACGCATGTTGATGCGTGACAGCCGGAAGTCGCGTCCGACCTTCACTCCGGAGAAGTACCCGGTGAAGGTGTCCGGCCGGGACTCGTACTCGAAGATGACCTCGCGTCGCCCCTCCTCGACGGTGACCTGGTTCGTCCCCGTCTGCGGGTCGACGGCCTCGCGGCGGAAACCGGTGTATGCGATTCGCGACGGGCGATGCCAGGCGACGGAACTCGTGTCGACGGCCGGACCCTGGTCGTAATACACGTCCAACTGGTTGCCGAAGCGGTCCTGGATGGAGGCGAGCGCCCAGGTGATGGTCACCGCCTCGTTGTCCTCCGAGGAGATGGTGCCGTCGGTGTTGGGCTTGGGCTTCGAGTGGAAGCCCCGGATGAGTGCGTCCGAGCGCAGGGTGCCGTGGACCGTCGTCGACCTGCCGTAGGTCCGGATGAGTCCGTCCCGGCCGCGCACCTCGAAGGTCGCCGGGTCGGTGGGACTCTGGCCCGTGGGGATTCGGATGGCGGCATAGGAGTCCACCTCCGTCTTGAAGGTGTTCGCTCCGGTCGATACGAGCCGCGCACCGTCCAGGCAGAAGACGCGGCTGTAGTCGTCGGGCTCATAAGGCGCCATCCAGTGGCGCGTGTCAGCAGGACGGAGCTTTCCGTCGCGCGCGAACGAGTTGGCGCAGAGCGTGATTTGCGACAGGCCCGCCAGGTTGAAGCCTGGTCCCATCAGTCCGTCATTGCCCTGGCTGTCGTAGACGATGGAGAGCGAGGGCTGGATGCCCGCGCGTCCCGGAGCGACCCACAGGGGAATCGAGACGGCGGCCGAGCCGTCAGGCGTCACGTTCGCCGTGAAGGGTGTGACACCCGGTGCTTCGGGTGTGGCGGACGTGGTGTCGAGGAGGGTGTCGGGCCGCAGCTCGAACGGGATGGTGTCGAGCGCGGTTCGCGCATGCGCGACTTCGCGGGCGGCTTCGACCTCCTCGGACGTGCCCGAGGGCACACAGCCGCTCAAGAGCTGGGTGCCGTAGAAGAACAGCATCGCGTTCGCGGCGATGCGCTTGAGGCGCCCCGGAGGGCGCGGGGGATGTGATTCGTGTCTCATGTGGAAAGGACCGTGATGAGTCGAAAGGGGTTACTGGCAGAGGGACTGGTCGCAGACGTTTCCGTCGTCCGGCGTCCCCGTGCAGTTGTTGTCGATGCCGTCGCAGACCTCGACGGCGCCGGGCCTGGTGGCGGCTCGGGTGTCGTCGCAATCACCCGGGGCGCGTGAGTAGGACTCAGGCAGACGGCACGCGCGGGTCGCTTCCCAGCTCACGCCGTAACCGTCGCCGTCGTCGTCGCGGTAGTAGGTCAACAGCGCCGCGCTGTCCGTCGAATCGTCGATGACGCCGTTGCAGTTCTCGTCGAGGCCGTTGTCACATACCTCGGGGGCGGGCGGGCCGGGTGTGCACACGCCATGCGGACCCCACTCGCAGACCTCGACGGGCGGCCTGTTGGGGCTCGGTTGCCTCCACTCGCAGAGGTTGGCGCAGGCCGGAGCGGTGCGCCTGCACTCGCCCACGCCGCAGGCGATGCTCAGGTCGTCCACCCAGCCGTTGCAGTCGTTGTCCAAGTGGTCGCAAATCTCGGGGCTGGGCGGTCGCGGGGTGCAGGTCTGCTCCACGCCATTGACGCAGGCCGGGACGCTGGCCTGGCACTCACCCAGGCCACACTGCTTCGTCGCCCCCGGGTTCACGTTGAAGTCGTGGTCGTTGCAGTCCAGGGCGTTCGGCGCGGCGCCTCCGGGGACGGTGCAGGCCATGCCGATGGGTGCGCCCGCGCCGTAGCCATCCCCATCCTGGTCGGCGTAGTAGGTCGTCATGACACCGTCGTCGATGGTGCCGTTGCAGTTGTCGTCAATGTTGTTGCAGGTCTCGGCCCTGGGGTGGCCGGGGGTGCACGAGTTGGCGATCCACTCGCAGACGATGACAGGGGGCTTGCCAGGCTGCGTCTCCTCCGACTCGCAGAAGTCGATGCACGCGGGCACGGTGCGCTGGCAGTAGCCCGTGCCGCAGGTGATGGGCGCCAAGTCGTCCACCACGCCGTTGCAGTTGTTGTCGATGCGGTCGCAGAGTTCGGCGGTCGCGGGCTTGGGGATGCATGCCTGCTCCACGCCGTTGATGCAGGCCTGGACGGTGGTGGCGCACGCGCCGATGCCGCAGGACTTGATGGCCCCCGGCTTCACGTTGGCGTCGGTGTCGTTGCAGTCGGTGGCGTTCGCGACGTAGCCGACGGGGGCGCCGCACGAGTCTTGCCACTGGTTGGGATTCCCGAAGCCGTCCGCGTCCGCGTCTCGATAGAATCGCCCGGCCTGCCAGACGGCGGGGTTGGAGTCGTTGCAGTCCGTGTTGTTGGTGACCCAGCCGACATCGACGCAGCCCTGCACCGGGGCGCCCGCGCCGCGGCCATCGCCATCCGCGTCCCGGTAGACGGTGCGAGTGACGCCTTCGTCCACCAGCCCGTCACAGTCGTTGTCGAACCCGTCGCAGATTTCGGGGTCGCAGATGGGCTCCTCGGGCTCGCAGTCAGGACAGCCGGGAGGAGGCAGTCGCTGCGCCCCTGGTTTCGCGCTCGAAGTGGACGGAGAGCTTGCCGGAGCCGCGAGGGCCAGGTCCGAGGCAAGCAATGGAATCAATGTCAAGACATAGGGAAGGAGCCGCCACACGCGCGTGTGGACTCCGAGGTGTCGTTTCATGAGGTGCTTTCGTGGTGGACGCGCGTGCGGTTCGCGAAGCGCGAACAGGGAACCATGGCGCACTGATCGCCGTCAGACGGAGAGTCCTGGCGAGTGCGCACGCGTGGGCCCGATACTGCGTTTGACGCGTGCTGTTCTCTTAAAAGATTCCTTGTTCAAAAAGCAAGCATGTCATTCCATACGCCGGGTGTGCGCCGGACCCGGAATATGAAAGGGGCCGGAGATACGTCACGACGGTGAGTTTTGGGTTGTCGGGACCGAAATCCAGTCAGGCTTCAACGACTCCTTGCCACGAGTTCGTGCTGCCCCTGGGATACGTTTCAGGAGGGCGCCGTGGGACAGGGGCTCGGTGTTCCGAGGGAGAGAGGGCGGGATGCCACCGGGCCCCAGTTCCCTTGTAGGCTCGCATTCCGTGAGTTCGACGGTGAGCGCGTTCCTCGACGACATCTCCACCCGCGACGGGCTGAAGGCGGCGCGGGCGCGACTCGACCAGTTGGGAGAAGCGCGGGCCTACCCGGCGATGGTGGCGGTCGCGACGGAGCTGGAGGCGCGGCTGGCCTCGACGCCCGCGGAGGGCCGGGAGCGGCTGCACGCCCTCTCGGACCACCTGGAGGAGGTGCTGGCCAGGGGCCAGGACGTGGACAGCGCCCTGACCCTCCTGGAGGTCGCCCGTCAGCCGCGTGACGCGCGCTACCAGGGACGTCTCTCCGCCGCGCGACGGGAGCGGGAGCTGGCGGCGCTGCTGGGGACCCATCGCGACGCGGCGAGCTTCGTGGAGCTCTGCTCCCACCGGCAGGGCCCCGAGGACCTGCTGGAGCTGTTCGCGTGTGGCGTCCACGAGTTCGTGCTGCGCGGCGCGGACCTGTCCTCGGTGCCCGGGGTCCTGGCGCTCCAGGAGGAGCTGTCTCGGCGCGGTCATCCGCTGGCGGCGCTGCCCCTCCAGCGTCGACGCTGGGAGTCCTCGTTCGGGCGCATCATGGGGATGGAGGAGCTCGACCCGTACGACACGCTCGGGGAGCGGCTGTCCTCGGCGTCACGGGAGGACGAAGAGGACGAGTACACCGCGCCCGACATCCGGCTGGCGACGCAGGACGAGCCCGTGCCTCCGGGGCTCGCGGCCGTCCTGGTCGCGGAGGACGGGGAGGGGACTCACGAGGCCATCGAGCAGCGGGTGCTCAAGCTGCGCCCCGCGCTGCCCAAGGCGCCCTCGGACACGATGACCTCGCTGCTCATCGACCTGGGCCTGCCGCTCATGAAGGACGCGGCCTTCGTGGTGTGCGAGCGGGACACGCTGTCGCGCGTGGCCGACTTCTTCTTCTCCCGGGTGGCGTCCCGCGCTCGTGGGTGGTTGGGCGCGGCGTATGGACGTCTGGCGTTGTGGCGCACGCTCGAGGCGCTCGGCGGCATCGAGGTCTCCTGGTCCAGCGATGCCCCCGAGAAGCGCTGGAACGCCTGCACCTGGTACCAGTTCAAGGGCTCCTGGCAGGACGCGCGTCCCCCTGTCATGGGGGTCGTCTGTCTTCGCCCCGGGGGCACGTCGCTCGCGCTCGTCGCGGTCCGCGATACGACGTCACTCTGGTAGGGACCTGCGCTTCCACAGGCGGAAGGCCCGCTTCGCGCTGTGGCCATCGGGGTCGCGAGGCTGGTTGAACTCCAGGAGCCGCTCGTTCTTCAGCTCGTTGGCGATGAAGCCCACCGCGCCGCCGCTCTCGTAGCCGCGCCACGTCTGGCTGCGCTGGATGGCGCCCGCGAAGAAGCGCCGGCCCTCGGGCGTGTCCTCGACGAGCCCCTGGTAGACGAGGAACCGCCAGGCCTCGTCGGCATTCCCCTGGAGGTCGGCGACGTGCAGCGAGGTGGTCAGCCTGTCCCAGTAGCGCGGAAGAATCATGGCGGCGACTCCGACTGCCGAGTTCGAGCGGAGCATAGCCGACGCCCCGGACACGGTGCCTGGCGTTGCTCTGTTCACCAATGGCCACTCACGCTTTCCCCTCCGCGAGGGCTGCCTTATGACGGGTGCCTGGCACCTGGAGGAGGTCGTTCGCGCGGATGGTGGAATACATCGACCAGCTCATCGGAGCGCTCGGTCCCCTGGGGCTCCTGGTGTTGGGCGTGGCCGCGGCGCTGGAGTACGTGGTGCCTCCCTTCCCGGGGGACACCATCACCCTGCTGGGCGGCGTGTACGCGGTGCGCGGTGAGCAGTCGATGGTGCTCGTGTTCCTCGTGGTGACGGCGGGCAGCGTGGTGGGCGCGGCCATCAACTACGCGGTGGGCCACTGGCTGGCGGGGCGCTTCGACGCGAACCCGGGGCGCAGCTACCTGGGCATCAGCCACGCGCGGCTCTCCGAGGTGCAAGCCCGGATGCGGCGCAACGGGCCCTGGCTGCTCTTGGCCAATCGCTTCCTGCCTGGCATCCGCGGGCTCATCTTCGTCGCGGCGGGTGCCTCGCGCGTGCCGCGCATCAACGCGCTGGGGCTGGGGGCGCTGTCCGCCATGGCGCACACGGGGCTGGTGCTCGCGCTGGGGGCCGCGGTGGGCGGCAATCTGGAGAAGCTGTCGGCGCTGATGAGCCGCTACCA